>JBKEAL010000161.1:0-22026 GCA_047972195.1 Parachlamydiaceae bacterium | reverse complement strand
GACTATTTAGCAAAACTGTTGGTAGTCAGGAGGTTGAGTTAAAACTAAAGGCGTACGTACTGAACGAAATGACAAGGCAAGGTATGCCAGAAGGAGTAATGATTTAAAGGATAGGAAGGATCAAGAAAGATATTTTTAAGATAATTCGACCGAAGGGAGACTTATCCTACAAGGCCGCAAAAAATCGCGATCCCAACGTGTCCGGCAACTGGGCGCATCATAGAGAGTGCCACGTTAGAAACGACGTATTACTAATTTATAAAGTTGAAGCAGGAACCTTATTTTTAACTAGATTTGGTTCCCACTCCGATCTGTTTTAGCCTGAAGTAGTAGCAGAGCCTTGAGTTACAAGCGGTCGTAATGCTTCGAGTTCCTCAGCGGCCAATTGAGATCCTAGAGCCGCTCCTTTTTCAAACCACATGACCGCTTTATCATAATCTTCATTTCTACTGAAAATATACCCAAGAGCGCACACAGCTACTACATTATTTTTTTCAGCCGATCTTTCAAACCACTTAATCGCTCTCTCACTCAGTTCATAAACCTTTGCAGCACACTCTTGCTGTTCAATTTCTGGAGACCTTGCAATGCGATAGACCGCACGCGCCGAGAGGTGGCCGATTTCTGCCTGGCTCAAAGCAGGCAGATTTTCTGTGATATTTTGTAGAAATGCAGAATTAATTTTTACCATGTTTATCAATTCAATTCAGGGTGATTTTGCAGCAATATTGCTAAAGCATCGTTTGCCATATCATGCTCTGCATCCGCAGCTGCTTGATAATTCTGCATCGCTTTGATTAGGTCAATATCTACGCCTTGGCCATGTTCATAACACAGTCCCAGGTGGTATAGAGCGCCATCATCACCTGTTTCTGCTGCTTCACTATATAATTCAAAAGCCTTGACTAAATCTTGTTCAACGCCTCGGCCGCCAAGGGCATAACACCTGGCGAGCCTCATCAGCCCCATAGGGTCTTTATGATCCGCAGCTCTTTGATACCACTTGATCGCCTTATCCCAGTTCTGTTCCACACCTGTGCCTTCTGCGTAGAATATTCCAAGTCTTGCTTCAGAGGGACCATATCCTGTTTTTGCAGATTCTCTGTAGTGCCAGAAGTCTTTTTCTTCCGGGGAAAAGGCCAACTTTACTAAAGCGAGTTGAAGCAACTGGCGATGTGTTTTCCACTGATGGGTTGAGCCGACGAAATTTTTCACTTTTTGGAAAAATCTTACAATAAGGCCGGGCCGATGCGCCTTAATCTCCTGCTTCATCTCTTCTATTCGATCTCTCAGCTCTTCCACTTTTGCGGCACACTCTTGCTGTTCAATACCGGGAGCTGAAGCGATGCGGTAGATCGATCTGACAGAAAGTCTTCCAATAGCTTCTTGATCTAAAGCAGGCAAATTTTCTGATACATTTTCTAAGAATTTTGAGTTTATTTTTACCATGACATGTCTCTTTAAGTTAATTTTTAGGAATTAATAGATAGGCACACCAATCGCCGCGGTATACGCCTAGACCCATGATGGATCCATCCGGATTGATTTTGTTGGCGCTTTCAAGTTTTTTCCACTCTGTAACGCCGTTGTGCATCATGTTTAAATCCCGTATGCCGTGTTTTTTATCCCAAACGAACGCTCTGTCTTTTTCGTCCTTTTCTTCAATAGTGGAAATACCGACGACGAAGCCCTGGTCGTTAATATCTCGCGCTTCGCTGTAGTTATGCCCTTTTAGCGTCCCAAGGCTTATCACTCCGGATTCCTCATCATAAAAGAAGGCGCGTACGCGATCTTTTTCATTTAATGCCGTCCCGGCCACTTGGGAATGGATGTTGATGGCATCAACACTGAGATAATCTCCGCCCAGGTTTGGGAAAGACCTCAATCCTTTTTCACAATCCCAGAGAAAACCCACTTCATTGAAATTCATATCGTAGCCATAGCCTGCAACGACACCTGCGTCGCTCAATACTTCTGCATGTACATTCCAGCGCCCATAAAAGTCTAGCGTTCCGAACGCCTGCCGTTCTCCAAATCTAGGTAGAAACTCATTGGCAGTAATGATATCCCCATTATTGTTGATCGAGACAAAATCTTGCTGAAGCTTGATCACTTTCTGCTCAGGAGAGGGGTGTAAATCCGCTTCCCAAGGTTCATCTTCCCACAACGACTGAAGTAAAATTTTACCATCCTGTGTGATTGCATAGATTTCACAATCATACATCCAATAAAATCCACTTGAAATCATGGGTTCCAGGTAGGTAACAGTCTGGGTCACAGAATCGTAAATAAAGAAACAATTTTCAGTTGTAACACAGGACCCTGCAACAACGCCGTGGATATTGACTTTTTCAGGAGTGACGGCCGTAGCACCAGGGATTTCGATGTTTTGATAACCTAAGAGCTCGTGGTAAACAAATCCGCCAACGATTGGATCGCTAAAGTAATCTTCAAACTCCTCCCATTGACCAACTACAAACCCCGTTCTGCTCATATCCTTGGGGAACGTCTGATAGACTTTTCCAGGAGCAGGCATATGCCCTGCAGGCAGCAAAGGAATGATGTCGTACTCGACTTCGGCATGGAGAGCAAGCGAGCAAACAGCTGTTAAAATCACAAAACAGATCTTATTTAGCATGAAAACCTCAAATTAAAATCCAAATAGTACCATATTTGAATGTTTAATTTAAAGAAGAAAGCTCACTAAATACTGACAATCCCATACAAAGGGATTTCTTCCAAATTTCCGTGCTTAGAAAAATTACCTTTTGAGATTTTTACCCCAAATTTTGATTTTGGATGAGAATCAAAAAACACCCTTAAGCTCTTCATTCCTCCTTTGATCCCTGACTTAACTTCGATAGGAACAATGTTTTGCTTATCGGCTACGAGAAAATCAACTTCAGCGTTTCCAGCATGTGATTCTGTATGCCAATAGAAAAGCTCCGCTTGTTTTGCAGGATCAGAATAAGCGATAAATTCTTGTGCAACCAATTGTTCAGCGCTACATCCCAGAAATTCTAAATCCATTGGGTTTGTGATCCATTCTGCAAGATCCAATCCTAAAAGACGCTGGGCAATTCCTATGTCAAAGAAAAAGACTTTAAATTTTTTTTCATTCATCTCGGCCTTAAGCGGATAAACATGGCCTGATGTGTGATAAGACAGATGTGCAATACCTGCTTTGATAAGCAAATGAAGCCCCTGTTTGATTGGATATGTCTTCATATTCTCATCCACATTACTATACCGAAATTTATTTCCAAGCTGTTGCCCAATAGACCGAAATACCATTTCTACGGTTTCAATTTGGTCCTTCTTGGCATATTTGTGAAAATCATCTTCATAATTTCCAATAATACGGTCCTGAATACGTTGACAAAGCGTAAAATCCTTATGCTTAATCCAAGTATCCACTACAGCAGGCATACCGCCAAGCCACATATAGGTTTTGAGATAATCTAGAAGCAATTCATGTGATGCAGCATCAACGCTTCTTTTGAGAATTGGCTCCTTTAGATCTTCTCGATCTACAGCACTTAAGAACTCCATGAACGAGAGTGGATAGAGAAACAGATAATCAATTCTTCCTACTGCAACACCTAGCTTTTCTAAAGTAAATTCCAACAGAGAACCTGCAGCTATTACATGAAGTTCAGGCATTTCCTCCTTGAAATAGCGTAAATAACGCATAGCGTGCGGACATTCCTGAATCTCATCAAGAAACAAGAGCGTTTTTCCCGGAATGCAAGGGATATTGGTATAACCTTTGAGATTTTCTACTGTTTTTCGAACTTCTATATGTTCCGGAAAAAGAGCATGCACCCGCTTATCTTTTTCAAAATTGATGGAAATGAAATGGTCAAAATCCTTACCAAATTGGGTAACTAGCCACGATTTGCCAACTTGCCTTGCGCCTCGAATCATGAGAGGAACGCGGATGGGATCATCACGCCATCTCTTCAAAAATTCCAAGTGATCTCTACGCATTTCCACCTCCTTACCCAGATTTTAGAAAAAACCTGGGGATAAATCAAGCATTTTTAGAAAAAACCTAGGGATAAAACCATAATTTTTAGAAAAATCCCAGGGATAAATTTGGCGATTTTAGTAAAACCCGAGCATTTGTGAACGCTTGGGTAGGAAGATTAGATTTCTGCTTCTTCTCTAACGCCGCAGCATTTTTTGAACTTCTTGCCGCTGCCGCAGGGGCAGTCGTCATTGCGGCCGACTTTGGGGTCAGCATTCAGAGGTTCAATTTTGCTTGGAGGGGCCATTTCTGGCGCCGGCTCGACGACGGTACGCGCCTCTTCAAGCTCTTCAGCAAAGGAGCGGTTGCGCTCCATGTTGAGCTGGCCCAAGATTCGTTGTAGATCGCTAGGTGTGGGAAGAGCGATCTCAAATTTGAAGAGATTCTGCGCAATGTCTTCGCGGAGGGTTTTGCCCATTTTGTCAAAGAGAGCGAACGCTTCGTGCTTAAACTCCATGAGCGGATCCTTGTTGCCGACGCTTCTTAGGTTGACGTCGACGCGCAGGTGGTCCATCGCAAGAAGGTGCTGTTGCCAGAAGTGGTCGAGCTTTCTCAGCATGAGCTGACGCAGCGCTTCCCAGGTAGGGTGCGGAGGCAATTTAAAGCCGGATTGCATCAAAGGAACCGCTTTGGCGTCCTCTTCTTGCATTCTTTCTTTGAATACTGCCACAACTTTTTCAGATGCTAGCTGCTCCAGATCCTCGATTTCGCTGAGATCGCGGTCGAAGTGCCCCTCTGTAAACGTCACCGGGAAGTGAAGCATCAGCCATTGGCGATATCCTTCCGGATCCCAGCCATTTTCTTCTGCGCGGGAAACAAAATAGGGATCTGCTGCCGATTGGCAGACGCGGTCGAGGATCTCAATGGCCAGCTGGGATGTATCATCTGTGTGCAGAAGATCGTTTCTGAAGGCGTAGATCTCTTGGCGCTGCTTGTTCATCACATCGTCATATTCCAGTGTGTGTTTGCGGATCGTGTAATTTCTTTGCTCAATGCGCTTTTGCGCTGTCTCAATGGACTTATTGAGCATGGAAGCTGTGATCGGCTCTCCTTCAGGCGGTCTAAAGCGCTGAAGAAGGGCTGTAAGCCTTGGCGAAGCAAAGAGGCGTAGAAGAGAATCTTCAAAGGAGATGAAGAACTTGGAGTGACCCGGGTCGCCCTGTCTTGCAGAGCGTCCGCGCAGCTGACGGTCAATGCGTCGCGATTGGTGGCGCGTTGTTCCTAATACGTACAAGCCTCCAAGCTCAGCAACTCCCGGCTCAAGCTTGATGTCTGTTCCGCGTCCGGCCATGTTAGTCGAAATGGTGATTGCATTGCGTTTTCCCGCTAATGCGATGATCTCCGCCTCTTTTTCAGGGAATTTCGCGTTCAAAACATTGTGTTCAAGGCGATTTTGGCGGAAAATGCGCGACAGTTTTTCAGAAACATCTACAGATTCAGTACCGATCAAAATCGGGCAGCCCTTCTCGTGAACCTGATTCACTTCCTTTAAGATCGCTGCGTATTTTTCCCGTTCGGTCATGTAGATTTCGTCGTTGTAATCCACCCTTTTGCAAGTTCTGTGCGTAGGGATCTCCAAGACATTCAGGTTGTAGATCTGCTTCAACTCCAACGCTTCAGTGCCGGCCGTTCCAGTCATCCCTGCAAGTTTCTCATACATTCTGAAGTAGTTCTGAAGGGTGATCGTCGCATACGTTTGCGTTTCTTTCTGGATCGACACATTTTCTTTGGCTTCAATCGCCTGGTGCAATCCATCGGAAAAACGGCGTCCAGGCTGCGGACGACCCGTATTTTCGTCGATGATGACGATTTTGTCTTCCTGGATGATGTAATCGACGTCGCGTTCCATCAGAAGATGCGCTCTCAAAAGCTGTCTTAGGTTATGGGCGCGCTCTTTTCTGCGCACGTCCTCTTCCTGGATCTTCAACCGTCTGTCGATCTTTTCCTGGTCGTCCCATTCGCGGTTTTGATCGATCAGATGGAATTCATATCCAATATCCAGCATGGTAAAATCATCTTCTTTACCCACGCCATCGGTGCATTCCATCCACGCCTGAATCCCGCGATCTGTCAGTTCATATTCGTTGCTCTTCTCGTCGACCAGGATGTAGAGGTCTGCTACCGTTTTCTGCTTCTCTTCCTTGTTATGGTCGGAATAGAAGTAAAGATCCCATTCATCGATGCCTGCGCGGATATCGGGATCTTCTTTAAGCTTTTTAAGAGTATTGTTTTGAGGGGTTCCCTTCGAAACCATCCATAATTTCAACAAGGCTTCTTTCTTTTGCGGTTCAGTGGATGTGGGCTGATCGAGCACCTTCTTAGCATCGGAGGCTAAGCGGTTGCAATAATCTCTTTGCCTGCGAACGAGTTCTGATACGCCGCCTTTCAGCTCTTCATACATTTGCCGGCTTTCAGGAACCGGGCCGGAAATGATCAACGGGGTTCTTGCTTCGTCGATCAGAATCGAATCTGCTTCGTCGATGATAGCGTAGTAATAGCCTCTTTGCACCTGTTCCTCTTTGGAGTAGGCCATCGAATTGTCGCGAAGATAGTCAAATCCAAATTCAGATGATGTGCCATACACGACGTCGCTTTGGTAGATCGCGCGTTTTTGCCCCGGATCTACGTCGTTAGTCAAAGCGCCGGTCGTCAAACCTGCCCAGCGCAAAACCGATCCCACCCAATCGCAGTCGCGTTTTGCCAAGTAGTCGTTGACGGTCACCAGGTGGACAGGCTTTCCTGTCAGAGCGTTCAGATAGAGCGGCATCACAGCCGTCAGCGTCTTACCTTCACCCGTCTGCATCTCGGCAACTGAACCGTAGTGCATCGCAATCGCGCCCACCACCTGCACGTCGTATGGAACCATATCCCATCTCTGGTTATATCCGGAAACGTGCACTTCAGTGCCGGACAAGCGGCGGCACACGTTTTTGATCACGGCATACGCTTCAGGGAGAATTTGATCGACTGTTTCGCCCTTCTTCAAGCGGCTCTTAAATTCTTCTGTTTTTCCTCGGAGTTGTTCATCTGACAACGGTTTGAATTTCTCATCCCATTCATTCACCTGCTGTACGATTTTAAAATAGCGTTTGACCATGCGGTCTTGTGCCGTGCCGAAAAGTTTTTTTAAAAATCCAAACATAGTTACCTATCGCGTGTTGAATGTAGATGAAAGCCTTGCAAAGAGTTTAGAAGAACCGAGGATTTCAAGCAAACACCTGTTCCAATATTCCTTACTTTCTCCCCTTCAATTTAGTAAATAATTATTGACATTTAAATTTATTTATAATAATATTATTATATAAATAAGAATAAAAATTACAGGAAACGAATGGTTAATAGAATTCAAACCCAATCTCATAAGGCTTGCCATGAGGTGAAGCAATTCTTTAAGAGCCACAAAACAAAAACGGCTCTAAATGTCACCGCGGCCGCCTTGACGGCTCTAGCTATTTTAGCGGGATTGATCGCGCTGACTGTGTTTTATCCGATTACCGGCGGCATTATCCTGACCGCTGTTGCCGCTGCCATCATTGTCGGAATCTGCAAAGCCAAGCTTTATCATAAAGCTGGGGTTGACATTTAATTTCAAATTATTATAAAATCTATTCTGCAATTGAATATTTAAAAGGAATATATATGAAAATTAAACAAAAAATAATTTCTGCCGCCTATAAAACAAAAGATTTTTTCCAAGATCCTAAAACGATAAAAGCCTTGAAGGTTGCAGGAATCGCTTTGGGCATCATTTTAGGCGTAACCGGATTTATCGCATTGGCTATCTTCGTCCCGCTGGCTGCTGCAGCTGTAATTGGCGCCGCAAGCTTAACATTGTCCGTTATCCTGATTGCCCAATTGGTCAAATCCATGAAGAAAAAACCTGCCTAATTTCTCTTTAAAAGCCGGCGCTCTGCCGGCTTTTTGCTTAAAAAAAAGTTTTTCTGTAGAGTGCAATCATAAACCCAAAGGGGAATTATGGCTTGTCATCTCAACAAATTTCTGTTCGCTCTTTTTGTAATTTTCACTTCTGTGTCACTGCATGCAGAAAGCTATCCTGTGTTAAATCAGGGAGAGCTGGATGCGTACTATTCAGAAGTGTATGCAGCAATCGGAAAGGCAGAGATGAATGTTCAGGAACTGCAGAATATTATTGGAGGCGGTCAAGAACTTCCCACCTGGAACCGCAAACTGGAACTTCAAAACGCAATGGTGCAGCTGGAAGTCAAAAAAACACTCTTTGCTAACTTTAAAAATTCAGAAGCCTTGAGAAGTCCTCTCGTAAGACAAGCTCTATTGCAAGTCCTGAATATACCTTCCATCTCGCAATCGGACCTGGCTGAACTCCAGACTTTAGTTTTGGAAGAAAAAGCGAAAATCCGCGCAGCCTCAGCCCCTAGCTCCTCTCAGTAACTGGCTGACCTAAAAGACAGCGGGTCTCATAACCTTTTCTGGTGTTTTCCAAAAGGTCTTTAGACAATTGAACGCGGCTTGGTTCAAAAAACAGAAGAAGCGCTGATCCACCAAAGGAAAAATACCCCTTTTCTGCTCCTTTTTTCTGCTGCCCCTGAGAAAATGTTTGATGAATCGCTCCCACATTGGTTGCACCCACCTCAAAATAAGCGATCGCCCCTCTCTGTTCTGTCTCCAAAAGCGTTAACATCCTTTTGTTTTCCCAAAAGATAGAGGGGCGTTTGGACAAAGCCAGAGGGTTCACCGAAAATAGAGCTCCTTTCAGAGGGCGAGGCTCGGAGGGCTTGCAATCTACAGGAAAGTGAAAGCGGTGGTAATCGGACGGGCACAATCTGGCAATCAGTAAGCTGCCGCCCTTAAAACGATTGGCAAGCTCGGCATCGTTAAAAAATGCCTCCAAGTCAAAGGTTTGGCCTTTCACTGTCACTGTAGAACTATTGTGGAAATCATAAGCCAGATAGCGACCATCGGCGGGAATAATCAAGTCGCTATTTGCAAAAGGGCGCGCTTCCGGCTTCAAAGCACGTATAAAAAAGTCGTTAAATGAGCGGAAATAGTCGACCGGCTCCAAAAACTCTCGGGAATCGACATTGTATTCTTGGATAAAGGGAGCGATCTTCTTTTTGGAGAAGGGGAGCTTCTGCCAAAAACCATACAGAGAGGAGATCCATGGGGAGTGGGCGTTCAAAGAGGCACAGAAAAGGCCTTTTCCATATAGAAATTGGAGCTAGGCGCCGCCATACACCTTTTCCTGCTCCAGCTTGCCTGTCGTTCGTTCGATATAAGGAATGTTCATGAATTACGGGAGTTTAGGAATGGAAGGTTTAGCCGCCAGCTTGGCGAAGAGTGTCATTTCACTGATAAGGGAAGGGTCGAAAAGGTAGACGAGTTTGTCTTCTTTGATTCTCTCAAGCGCTTCATGCGCTGTTTTCCCTGTCTCTAACGCCAACGCACGGTCGTCCATGTGATTTAAATACTGCGCATTCAAAACTTGGTACTTTTCCAAAAGCGTTTTGAGCTCTTTTTGTCGCTGCAAAAGCCTTTCCGTCGAGGCGATCACCGGAGTCATGGCCTCAGAGGGCGATTCTTTATACACAGCCTGCACTTCTGCAAAGAAAAGGGTCAACAATACAATTAGATATTTCATAGCTGCCATTCTAATAGGAATTTAGGTATAATACCACTTAAATTATGGAATTTATTCATCCACCTTATCAACCCGGAGAAACGATCGCAGCGCTAGCCACTCCTCCGGGAGAGGGCGGCGTCGCCGTCATCCGCATCGCCGGAAAAGAAGCTATCGAGGTAGCAGAACGCCTCTTTTCCCGAAACGTTAAGCCCTTTAAATCCCACACTGCCCACTATGGGTGGGTCATCGACCAAAAAAGTGAAAAGATCGACGATGTCCTGCTCATGCCGATGCTTGGGAAACGCTCTTATTGCGGTGAAGACACTATCGAAATCTTTTGCCATGGCGGCAGCCTCATTTCGAGAAAAGTTCTGGACCGCGTGCTGCAATGCGGCGCAAGAGCTGCTTATCCCGGAGAATTTACTTTTAAAGCTTACATCAATGGCCGTTTGGACTTAGCTCAAGCGGAAGCGGTTCAAGAGCTGATTGGAGCCAAAAACGAACGCGCTTTAGGACAGGCAGAAAAACAGCTGGAAGGGTCTTTGTCGGAAAAGGTGCGCGACTTTCAAAAAGAGCTCACCCACATGGCAGCTATTTTAGAAGCGTGGGTCGATTTTCCTGACGAAGGATTAGAGTTTGCCTCCATGGAAGAGATCGTCTCGAAGCTTACAGAGGTGAAAAATAAAATCACCGAATTGTGCGACAGTTTCCACGACGGAAAAATCCTCCACGACGGCTTGACCCTCTGTTTAATTGGAGCTCCCAACGTCGGCAAATCTTCGCTCATGAACGCACTCCTCGACAAAGACCGCGCTATCGTTTCTGCAACACCAGGAACAACGCGAGATCTTTTAGAAGACCACCTTCGGTTTTCCGGCCTAAACTTTAAAATCCTCGATACTGCCGGAATCCGCGACACCGAAGAAGAGATTGAGAAAGAAGGAATCCGCCGAAGCAAAAAAGCGATGGAGATCGCAGACCTGATTCTGGTTGTATTGGACGTTCAGCATCCGCAGCTCCCTCCATTTTGGGAAGAGATCCCTCAGGATAAGGCTGTGATCGCCTGGAACAAATGCGATTTAAACTATGATGGAACAACACTACCCTCTCTTCAGCATAGCTGTATGGTGTCAGCCCTGCAAAAATCGGGCATTAATGAGCTGAAAGCCACGATTGAAAAAGTGATTTGGCATAAAGGGCCTCCATCTACGGAAGAGATCTTAGTGACCAATGTCCGCCACAAGGAAGCACTTCAAGAAGCACATGAAGCATTATCGCGACTGATCAAAGGCTTGGAAACAGGCGTTTCACCTGAATTCATGGCCCTAGACATCCGCACAGCCCTTGGAGCTTTAGGCAAAATCCTCGGAACCAACATCTCAGAGGATGTATTAAGCGCAATCTTCTCTACCTTCTGCATTGGAAAATGAACAAGAAAGAACGCGTAGCATACATCCAAGAAAAGTTACAGGAGCTCTTTCCCAATCCTGAGATCCCCTTGAATCACTCTTCCCCATTCACGCTGTTGATTGCCGTACTGCTTTCCGCACAATGCACTGATGCGCGCGTCAACGCCGTCACTCCCCAACTCTTCGCATTAGGCAATACAGCACAAAAACTAGCAAAAGTTCCTGTCCACAAAATTGAAGAGACGATCCGCAGTCTGGGTCTATCGAAAAGAAAGGCAGAGGCAGTCCACGCTCTTTCAAATAAACTGGTAATGGAATTCCATGGAGAGGTCCCCAAAGATTGGGATGCTCTGGAAAGCCTTCCGGGCGTCGGACACAAAACGGCTTCCGTCGTAATGAGCCAGGCCTTCCACGAACCTGCATTCCCCGTCGACACCCACATCCACCGTCTAGCTCACCGCTGGGGACTCTCCAACGGAAAAAATGTCGAACAAACCGAAGCTGACCTGAAAAAACTATTCCCTAAGAAGCTGTGGAACCATTTGCACCTGCAAATCATCTACTACGCCCGCATCTACTGTCCCGCCCGCTCTCACGACATCACGCGCTGTCCGATCTGCAACAAATTTGCAGAATAAACCGTTGCCCACGTTCGGATTTTTAAAACCACCCGCTCGCTTGCGCTCGCTAGAGACCACAAAGCACACAGAGGAGAATGAGTAATTAATTATTTATCTCCTCCCTGTCCTCTCTGTGCGCTCTAGCGAGCGCAAGCGAGCGGGTGGTTTTAAAAATCTGAGTACTTTACAAAAAAATTACTTTTGTAGAGGTCGTAATAAATAATAACCAACGGCAAGCAATGGGCCGGCGGCTAGGGCGTAGAAGTACCAGAATTCTGCGTCCCATTGAAGGGTGAGCTTTCCATGGACGGAGAAGAATAAAAGCAGGAAGGTAAACAGGATTGCAATTGCACCGGAAGTCAGCAAGAGCAATGGAAGGACGATTTCTTTAAAGAGGGGTGTGTAAGTATCTTCCACTTCTTCAAAGCGCATGGCGCGCTCTTCCGGGATGGGCTGATAGGGTGCATGAGGAACCTCTTTTGAGGGCTCATGGGAGGGAATGTAGGGAGCTTTGAGCTCTTCAACGGTCTCTTCCTCGGAGGGGCTTTCCTCCGGGTTTAAATAAACGCCGCAAAAGGGGCAATTGTCGATGGTGCGCGAAACGCTCCCCTCGCAATTCCAACAAAGCTTTTTCTTTTCCGATTTTGTCATTGTTATTATAAAGTATTATACTGCGACAGCATAGGCTGCCGCAGTATTTTATACAAAGCTTATTTACAGCAACGGTCTTTAGAGCATTTCCACTGGAATAGTTGGTACACAGCGGACAAACCGATTAAAATGTAAACCAATCGGGCAAGCAGCGAGCCTGCACCAAAAATCGTGGCCACCAGATCAAAGTCAGCTACGCCAACTAGACCCCAGTTTAGACCTCCAATTAGCACCAAAATGCATGCAATCACATCCAAGATTTTCATAAAACTCCTATTTGGGTTATAAAGTTATTCATGAACCTTCCATATCTTGATAGCCAAGTTTTGTCAACTAATTTCTTAAAGGAAAATCTTCAATGACATTGAATTATGACATCGCAGTCATCGGAAGCGGCCCGGGAGGATACCCAGCAGCCATTCGCGCTAAAAACAGAGGAAAAAAGGTCGCTTTGATCGAAGCGGGCTTGATAGGCGGAACCTGTCTGAACATTGGATGCATTCCATCAAAAAGTCTGATTTACTGCGCTGAACAATTTTATCATCTTAAGAAAGAGTTTCTGGAACCCCTGGGTATTGAAACTTCTGATCCGAAGCTCAACTATGCAAAAATGGTGGAACGGAAGGATAACATCGTCACCAAAATGCGGAAAAGCCTGGAAGGATTGCTGAAGGGCCATGGAGTGGATACCATCCGCGGCTTTGCGCGTTTTCTTTCTTCTACAAAGCTAGAAGTTGAACTTGACGGCACCCGCACGACCATCGAAGCAAAAAAAATCATCATTGCTACGGGATCGCAACCAAAAGAGATTCCCGCCTTTCCTTTTGATGGGAAAAGAATCATCGACTCCACTTCGTTTTTAGATTTAAAAGAGCTCCCCAAAAAATTGGTCGTCATTGGCGGTGGAGTGATCGGATGCGAATGCGCTTCCTTGTTCAATTTACTCGGCGTTGATGTCACGATCATCGAGATGCTTCCCTCTCTTTTGCCGATGGAATGCAGCTCGATTGGCCAAGCGTTCTCCACCACAATCAAGAAACGAGGCGTTAAAGTCTTTGTTAATGCGAAGGTCACTGAAGTCAAAAACAAAGGCTCAAGCGTCTCTATCAAACTGGAAAGCGGTGAAGCGATTGAGGGCGATATTGCTCTAGTATCAGTCGGAAGGCAGATGAACTTCCAGAAATTGAATCTGGAGAGCGCAGGAGTCAAACTAAAAAACCCTTACCAGATCGATGTCAATGAAGCGATGGAAACTTCAATTAAAGGCATCTATGCGGTGGGTGACATTGCCTCGAAGTGGTGGTTGGCTCACGTAGCTACCCATCAAGGATTGATTGCGGCTGACAACGCCTGCGGCCATCCTGCACAGATCCACTATAATGCTGTTCCCAACGTCATCTTTACCTATCCTGAGATTGCAACAGTCGGCCTCTCCTTAGATGAAGCGAAAAAAGCAGGCTATAAAGCTTCCAGAGACAAGTTTCCGTTCCAAGCTCTCGGAAAGGCACAAGCTACCGGACACACTGAAGGTTTTACACAAATCGTTTCAGACGACGACACCGGGGCCATTTTAGGCGTGCAGATCTTCGGCGATAACGCTTCCGCATTAATTGGAGAGGGCGTTCTCGCCATCCAGAATGAACTGGTCGTCGAATCGATCACAGAGACGATCCACCCCCACCCCACCTTGACAGAAGGCATGATGGAATCAGCTCTCCTTCTATCAGGACTGCCCCTTCACCTTCCGCCGGGATTAAAGCAATGAGCGACAAAGAACTGTTCGAAATCACCCCTAAAGTAAAAAGATCGCGTTTACCTCAGCTTCCGCAAAACCCCGAAACGGCAAACCAAAGTGCAGCGGTTGGCTTGGGCCGCTTTCCCTCGTGGCTCCATCGAAGATTGCCTTCAGGAAGAGGGTTGATAGAAACCGATAAGATCCTTAAGGATCAAAGGCTTCCAACAGTTTGCGAAGAGGCAAAATGCCCCAATCTGCTCGAATGCTGGAGCCGCAAAACGGCCACCTTCCTCACTTTAGGCAGTCAATGCACGCGCAACTGCGGTTTTTGCTCAATCGATTTCTCCACACATCCAAAGGCGCCTGAAGCCGATGAACCAGATCGAGTGGCAGATTCTGTAAAAGCACTGGGACTGAAGCATGTCGTACTCACAATGGTTGCGCGCGATGATCTTCCAGACGGAGGCGCTGCCCACCTCGCAGAGATCGTTTCTCAAATTAGAAAAGAAAACAGCCATGCCACCATTGAACTTCTCACTTCCGATTTTGCAGGAAATGAAGAGGCGTGGCAGACGATTTTGGGATCAAAACCGGAAGTTTTCAATCACAACATCGAAACGGTGAGAAGGCTCTCCCCCAGAGTTCGGCACAAAGCCACTTATGAAAGAACCTTAAGATTCCTCAAGTTTTTAAGCCAGTCAGGAGTCCAAACAATTGTGAAATCTGGGTTGATGGTAGGACTTGGAGAGACAGAAGGAGAGGTGCAGGAAACTTTGCACGATTTGAAAAATGCGGGATGCAGATCGGTAACCATCGGCCAGTATCTGCAACCGACTAGCCAAAAACTTCTGGTTAAAGAGTTTATTACACCAACTCAATTTGAAAAGTATAAAACCTATGGAGAGAGCATTGGAATCCCTTATATCTTTTCCGGTCCTTTTGTTCGATCGAGCTATCACGCTGATTCACTTGATCTAACAAAGTTAGTATGCTAGGATGCCAATTGATTGATAACTCAGGATATTTATGAAAGTTGCAAAAAAATGTCTCCATTTTCTTTTTCTAACCTGTATATTAGCTCTTCTCTGTTCCTGTGAATCGAGCAGAACCATTGTCAACGGATTGGATGAAAAAGAAGCAAACGAAATCCTTGTTTTCCTTTCTACTCGAGGAATTGTCGCTAATAAGACAAAAAGCAGCGAAGGCGGTGGTGTTGGAGCAGCCAAAGCCACGATGTGGGACATCAGCGTACCTGAGGAAAAAGCTACAGAGGCGATGTCGCTGTTAAATCAGAGCGGGTTGCCTAGACGACGCGGACAAAACCTTTTAGGTCTATTCCAAAACGTGGGACTGGTTCCTTCTGAAATGCAGGACAAAATACGTTATCAAGCAGGTTTGGCAGAACAGATCGCCAGTACAATCCGCAAAATCGATGGCATCCTGGATGCGGAAGTGCAGCTCTCCTTTCCTGAAGAAGATCCTTTGAATCCCGGAGCTGAAAAAAAACAAAAAATCACAGGCTCTGTATACGTGAAGCACTCCGGCGTTTTGGACGATCCCAACAGTCATTTAGTTACTAAAATTAAACGCCTAGTGGCGGCTAGCATAACCGGCCTGGATTTCGACAATGTTACCGTCATTGGCGACAGAGCACGATTCACTGATCTACCCTCAGGCGTTCTGTCATCTGCACTCGAAGAAGAAAAGCAATACGTCACAGTCTGGTCCGTCATCGTTGCACAGAGCTCTCTCTTCCGTTTCCAACTTCTCTTCTTCTCCTTTACAATTGTAATTCTTCTCTTGCTTTTGAGCCTTGTCTGGGTCATTTGGAAGGTGTATCCTCTTTTGAGCCAACATGGTGGTATAAAAGAACTATTCCACATCCATCCGATCGCGCTGGAAGAAGAATCAAAAGTGGAAACGCCTCCGGAAGAGAAGAAAAATGGGGAAAGTGATAAACCTGCCCAAGACAAAGGGTTAGTGGACGAGGACATAGATGAAACCTGAGCAGAAGGGCCTGTTGCTACGCATCCTTCTGAATCGGGCACATGGAACCGTTTCCGAACAGATTCTGAAAACGCTTCCTCCTGATGAAGCCGAGCGGGTAAAAACACATACAATTGCCGCAACAGACCCCGAACCTCTCTTAAAGCACGCCAAGCAGGTTCTCCCTGATATTCATTATACCTGGCTTAAAGATCCCCTATCAAAACAGGAGCCGATCTTCCAGGAAGGCATCCTTCGCTGCCTGGAACCTGCACAAGCGAAGGCGTTAGCCAATGCGGTCGGCAGAAATTACAATCCGAACCCCTTGCCTCCCTTCTTGAAAAGGTTTTACTCTTCCCGTCTTTATGCGACATTCCCTCTTCTTCACGAATCACTTCCTCTAGCTTACCAAGAAGAAGGCCCTCTTTCATTTTTAGCAGGATTGTCGAAAAAAGAGCTGATCCAACTCATTGACAATCTTTCCATGTTTGATCTTGCGCACGAAATGAAAAAGATCGTCGCCACGAAGCGATTGAATTCTCTCTTCTCCTCTCTTTCAGTCAAACAGCAGGAGTTTTTAAGAAAATGCCTTCATGTGAAAGACCGAATGATCACTGCAAAATTGCAGATCGAAAACGTTACGGGCAATGAACTGCTTCTTCAACTTCACAAAAGAGGGATCGCACGCTTAGGAGCGGCCCTTTCAGGGCAGAATGAAGACCTCGTGTGGACCATCGTCCATAAGCTTGACCATGGACGCGGCGTTTTGCTTAGAAAGGCGATCAAAAATGAGCCCGTCCCCTTAATAACAGAAGCTATTATCCAGCAAGTGCAAATGGCAATCAAAGGTGCATCGTGAGTAAAAAATTCTTCTCTCTTATCCAAGGAAACCCCATCCACATCGCCCCTAACACCAAGGTAATCCCGCACAATGAAATTGCGATGTTATTGGATGGACAGGAAGCCCTTGCACAAATCCAAAAAGACGCTGAAAAATACCGGGAAGAGGTAGCTAGAGACTGTGAGACCTTGAAGGAACAGGCTCAAAAAGAAGGGTATGAAGAAGGGTTTAAAGCATGGCTTGAGCATATCAAGAAGTTGGAAGACGAGATCACCAACGTTCGTACTGAAGTACAAAAAATGATTGTTCCAATCGCCATGGCTGCAGCCAAAAAGATTATTGGCCGCGAGATCGATCAAAAAGAAGATGCCATTGTCGATATCGTTTCCGTTTCCTTAAAGCCTGTTTCTACTCATAAGAAAATCACCATCTACGTCAATAAAAAAGACCTGGAGATCCTTGAGAAGAATAAACCAAAACTCAAAGCGCTATTTGAAGTATTGGAAGCGTTTACCTTGAAGGAACGCCCTGATCTGTCTCAAGGCAGCTGCATTATTGAAACAGAAGGCGGCATCATCAATGCCAAAATCGAAAACCAGTGGCGCACATTGGAAAAAGCTTTCGATCAACTGATCAAAACTAAAACAGGATAGTCCATGAGATTGAAAACCCTTTGCTACTCCCTACTCTTTCTCTTGCTCGTTTCGATCGCACCGTCGGGACTAATCGCACAAGAAGGCGACGCTGTTCCAAGAGGCAGAAGCGTGCAATCTGTAGATAAGTCGGCTGCCACTTTTCCATCACAACCGCAAGACAGCTCAGCTCAGGGGCTTCCCTCTTCCAACGATACGACCTTCGACAATTTTAAGCGACCCACCCTGCTGACTCAGGCGGTTACCTTAAGTTTGCTCTCACTTCTCCCATTCCTCGTCATGATCTTAAGCTCCTTCCTCAAGATCGTGATTGTGCTTTCGTTACTTCGAAACGCCTTAGGCGTACAACAAGCGCCTCCTAACCAGATCATCAACGGCATCGCCTTCATGTTGAGCCTATTTGTGATGTATCCGACCGGTTTGAAAATGTACGATGCAGCAATCCAAGTCATCGAAAAAACCAAAGCGCCGGACTCGCTCGTTTCTACAGAATCCTCCACCTACATTCTGAATGTGGCAAGTTCGGTAAAAGACCCTTTGAAAGACTTTTTAAAAAAGAACTCGCTGATCAAACACCAAGGGCTGTTTTATCGAATGGCTTATAGAACACTCCCTGAAGCCAATAGAGAGAGCATTAAGCCCGACGACCTGATGGTCTTGGTCCCCTCATTCATTACTAGCCAACTAAAAGATGCGTTTGAAATCGGCGTGCTGATCTATATTCCCTTTTTCGTCATCGACCTCGTCACCTCAAATATCTTGCTTGCGATGGGTATGATGATGCTATCCCCTGTCACCATCTCGATGCCCCTGAAACTTTTTCTTTTAGTGATGCTAGATGGATGGACCCTTCTGATCGAGGGTCTTGTCACAACCTTTAGATAAGGAGCAGAAGATGTACCAATCACACGTGATCCAGTTTGCCTACCAAGGCATGATGCTGATCCTGATCCTTTCTGCACCGCCCATTCTCATCAGCCTCTTTTTCGGCATCATTGTTGCGATTTTCCAAGCGGCGACACAGATCCAGGAACAAACGCTCTCCTTCACCATTAAGCTCGTTGCAGTAACGCTCACCTTGATGATCATGGGGGGCTGGCTCGGAGGACAGATCATGAGCTTTGCTCTCACGATCTTTACACGTTTCCCGCAATGGAGCATTGCAACGCCGTAAGATGGACGAGCAAAATTACATTACCCTTTTTTTAAATAGCGCATTTTCTGAAGAAGCTCCTTTAAGTGCGTTAACTCTATTCTTTCTATTCCTTGCCCGCATGTACCCGATCATTGCTCTCTCTCCATTTTTTGGAGCTAAAGTACTACCCCACCCGGTAAAAGCCGCCTTTGTCATCTGCCTCTTCAGTATTTTTCTTCCCAAGCTCCTGATCGTCACGACATCCGCCCTGACGTTTGATTTAAGAGCTGTATTCCTGCTGACCAAAGAGGTGTTTATCGGCTATACGATCGGCATTTTGATCAGCTTGCCGTTCATCATTGCCCAGAATGCCGGCATCATCGTCGACCACCAACGAGGCGGCGCCAGCTTGATGGTCAACGACCCCACCGTGCAGAATCAGTCATCTCCTTTGGGAACGCTCTTTAATATGGTCCTGATCTTTCTATTCTATTACCTCGACGCACCGTTCATGATCCTCGACCTGATTTCCGACTCTTACGATGTGATGCCTCCTGACAAATTCCTCAATCCCAATTTCTTCAACCTCAATACCGATTTCTGGAAAATGCAGATCAACATCCTAAACAAAGTGATGGTTGTCTCTATCCAGCTAGCAACGCCCGCCCTCATTTTGATGCTGATGACTGACCTCTTCTTAGGTATCGCCAACCGCCTTGCTCCCCAAGTTCAGATTACCTTCCTTGGAATGGGATTAAAATCTCTCCTTGGCCTAGCTATCGTCGCTATCGGGTGGAATTTAATTGTCGAAGAGTTTGGCAAGAGCGTCTACTACTGGGTCAATCAGATTGGCGAAGTGTTCAAAATGATCACTGCCGCCCAGAGAATTCCATAATTTGATCCAGCTTGCAAAACAAACTGTCATTTAATATAATCTTAAACCATTAAATTTAAAATTCTTGTGACTTGATGTTTCCAGTTTCTAGAAATTCGTTAAACCCTTCTGCCCTTTCACTGAAAGCACCATTCCATCATGAGACAGCGGCGGATCCACAAAGCAATTTACGAGATAAACTGAAACAACTTGGCGTCATCGATGAAGCGGGCATTTTCCTCCTTCCTTTAAGTGAGATCCCCGGAAATCTGATTTCAAATGAGCGCCTGAACCAATTGCTAAATCGAACCATTCGTCTCGTTTCTAAAGACGAGAAGAAAGAGGGACCGGAAATCCATATCAAAACATTTCTGGACGCAAAGAAACACCCAAACAATCGTCCCATCTGCACCTATCTCCGAGGAACCAGCGCATTTTATGTGATGGATCTGCCGGCTTTATTCGAAGCCTTTCTTCCTGACGCCTCACCTTTTGAAGAGGAGCTAAAGCGAATCACAGACGAGTGGCTAAATATGCCTCTTCCAAACGATCTGGATATTTTAGAAACCTGCGAATTTGTCGATGGATTGGCCTTTTTTACGAAGAAACAGTTAGCTGAACAAGCAGAACTTTCGATTTATGAAACAAAATTCTTTTTCCGGAAATGGGCAGATGCCCGAAAAGCAGACCCTCTTTACCCTCTTCCACAAAATATGCTGATCACCACCATAGGTTCTAAAGAGTTTTCTTTAGATAGAGTGATCGGCGAACCCAGAATCTTACATCAGTTCAGCATGAACAATTTGCGCATCCGCCTGGATGGAACCCATGCGATCTCCCCTGAATCGCAAGATTTAGCACAAACAGTGATCGACCGGCTGTTAAAAATTGTGCGGTATGAGCCGCGCCATCTCGAAGATTTTCAATCCACCCTAGCCGCGTTGCAGCACTTTTCAAATGGTTACCAGATCATAGATAAAACAAATAGCCTGCCCAAAGCATTCGAAAATGCAGAAACTTTGCGAAAGAATATCCCCGGCATCATCAAGTCGATCCAAAACCGCATCCAGAGCCATCAAGGAGATTGGTTGTTTTTCCTCATGACCGTGTGCGCCTATTTAGAAAGGGCTCTGACCCAAGAAGAAGTTGGACAAATATTTGATGCGATTAGCAACGATCGAAAAACAGCGGTTGATCTTCCCAAAGGCACCTATCAAGAAGTAAAAGAAGCACTCTATAGCATTGGAATTCTTTGCCCCTACTATAGAATCAAAGATCTTCCATTCAGAAGCCGTCAGACAGAACAGGGACTAATCTTGCGGTTAAACCAGCATCGGATGCTGCTTACGCCACCTCTTGTTCCGGTTGATTCCGTCGCGCTTCTGCAAAAACAGACGCTTCCTCTTAAACAGATGACCCCCATCGAAGGGAATTCCCCTCCTGATTGCTTGCGATTTAACGATCCCAGATTGAATCTTCTACTCGAACGCGCTAGACAAAAACCGATGACCCCCTTAAGCCCGGAATTTTTAGACGCCCTCGTGAAATATTTCTTGACGACTCCAAAGCGTGAAGCCGGCCTAGAACCCCTATTACACCCTTACTTAGTGCTGAAAGATAGCTCGAACTGGGCAGACTTAAGCTTTGCATTACTCTCTAAAGGATATGCAAAACAAGCGCTCAATATCTGGTTATCTCAGGTTGATAAAGCGGAACAAAGCAAAAGAAAAAAGCCCTTTTTTGAAACGTTGTTAAGCTCGCCACGGTCTTGCTGGAGTTATTTCAAACGCATTCAAGGAATACTTCCTGAGGATCAATTAAAACAGCTATTTCAGGCAATGCTTAAAGAAGTTCACCATGAAAAGCTATTAAAAAAGATGTCCTCACTAACTGAATTCAAGGCTCTTCTCTTTGCTTTAAAAGAGTCTAAAATTGACTCTGAAGCGCCTTTGCTCGCAGCTTTTGCCTCTTTACCTGAAAGCGGAAACTACAAAGCAATCCTGCAGATCATTGCACTATGGCGAGATCTGTTTCCCTCTGCAGAGAGGCTCCTTGAGCAGATCTGTTCGTGGGAGGCTTTCAGCCTGAACCAAAAACTCAAACTTCTTGCTGCACACGCGCCCATTTCTTATAGACTTCTGGAACCCCTGTTTTCTCAATTTAAAGACTCGCAAGCCCCTCTGCGCTATCTCTTAGATAGAAAAACTCCAACGGATCAAGCCCCTGATTGCTGGGAAGCGGCATTAAGAGCGCTAAACGAAATGGAAACCATTCCTCACCAAACAGCTCTTGAGATCTTAGAAAACAGACCATTGTCTGTGATGGCTGCAAATACTGACCCTCAATTGCCCAGGAAGCTATTTAAGAGCCTTCAATTAAGTAAACTCTATTTTGCCGTCATATTAAAATTTCTCGAAACAGCCATTGCTTTTCACAAGACATTTAGGCCTGTCATAGCCTCCCATCATCTGGCACGACCTGACACGAGAGATC
>JBKEAL010000118.1:0-1501 GCA_047972195.1 Parachlamydiaceae bacterium | reverse complement strand
GTTTAAACAACTGATGACGCCGTTTGGTTTTGGCAGCCAGACTCAAAGCGGGCTGGAAATGCCGATCACGCAGTTCTGGAATCCGATTGCGATTAACGATGTCAGCGCACAGGCCAAGTTTTTCGCCCGTGAAAACCTGGCGGATCTAAAGCGCTTGCACAAAGAAGCGCGTGAGCCGGAGAAACTGGCGCGTTTGCTGGCGGTGTATCACGACACGCTTGGCTCCAGCTTGGTGAAGAAAGCCGAAGAAGCGAAGATTGCGCTGTCGGAATCGGCGCAGGTGACGGCGCAAGTGAAGGTGCTGTCGGAGCTGCTGGAGGTGGATATTCAACGCGAAGCGATGATTGAAGCGATTGATGCACCCAAAACCAAGATGATTGAACTGGTGACGGAAGCGGTGACGCTGGGCGGCGTAACGCCGGATGTGATCTTCATGACTGGCGGCAGCGCGCGCTCACCGATTTTGCGCGTCGGGGTTGAGCAGGCGTTGCCTAATGTACCCGTGGTGAGTGGCAACTACTTTGGCTCGGTCACCGCCGGCCTGGCGCGCTGGGCGCAGATCTGTTTTCGCTGATGCTGAAAAGCCTTCTTCGGAAGGCTTTTTTATGCCGCTTTGGCTCGTGATTGGCCGCAGAATCTCGTAACATAGCCGCATCTTCCCTTCTGTTTGGTGCGAAAACGACCATGACAAAGACCCGCATTCTGATCTCCGATTCTACCGACCCGTGGTTTAACCTCGCGGTGGAAGACACCATTTTCCGTTCCATGCCTGCTGACCAACGCGTGCTGTTTTTGTGGCGCAATGCCGACACGGTGGTGATTGGCCGCGCGCAAAACCCGTGGCGCGAGTGTAAAACCGACCGCATGGAACAGGACAAGGTAAAGCTGGCGCGTCGCCAAACGGGCGGCGGCGCGGTGTTCCACGATTTGGGCAACACCAACTTCACCTTTATGGCGGGGAAACCGGAATACGACAAAGAAGTCTCGACCAACATCGTGCTGGCTGGGCTGAAAAAGCTGGGTATTGACGGTGTGGCCAATGGCCGCAACGACTTGGTGCTGGAAGATGCGAATGGCATTCGCAAGTTTTCGGGGTCTGCGTATCGCGAAACGCTGGATCGCGGTTTTCACCACGGCACACTGCTGCTGAGCGCCGATCTCAGCCGTCTGGCGGATTACCTCAATCCGGACATCAAAAAGCTGCAAGCCAAAGGCATCACCTCGGTGAAATCGCGGGTGATCAATCTCAACACGGTAAAAGCCGATATTGAACACCAAGCGGTGTGCGAAGTGATCATGCAGGCCTACTGCGAGCACTACCAGCAGGAGGTGGAGCCGGAATTTATCTCGCCGCAGTCGTTTTTGGATTTACCGGGCTTTGAGCAGAAATTTGCGCTGCAAAGCAGTTGGGACTGGAACTTTGGCCAAACGCCACCGTTCACCCACAACATGGATGAGCGCTTTGGCTGGGGCGGGGTGGATGTGTATCTGGACGTGGAAC
>JBKEAL010000117.1:0-2170 GCA_047972195.1 Parachlamydiaceae bacterium | reverse complement strand
CGCACGATATAGGAGCTTCAATAATCTCATACTGGCTATCATCAGCAAATAAGGCACGGAGCAATTTATTATTCATCTCATGCCCGCTCTTGTAACCATAATAGCGTCCCATAATATGTTTTCCACATACAAATAAATCACCAACAGCATCTAAAATTTTATGGCGCACAAATTCAATTTCGTAACGTAAAGGGTTGGGATTTAAAATGCGATCGCCATCGAGCACAACAGCATTATCTAATGATCCGCCAAGGGCTAAACCATTTTTGCGTAAAAGTTCTAAGTCCTGAACAAACCCAAAAGTCCGCGCACCCGAAATTTCTTTATCAAAATGATCACCAGTCATTTCTATTTCAAAAGATTGATGGCCAATTGCTTTGGATGGAAAATCAATCTCAAGGGCAAATAATGGAGCATCTGAAGGCGTAAGCTCGGCAATGCGACCTGCATCTTCGACACGAACGGTTTTGAGTATTTTATTCATTTTACGAGGAGTAGAAAGTTCTTTAATACCAGCTTCGCCAATTAAATCCATAAATAAATCAGCAGAACCATCCATCGCGGGCATTTCAACGCCCGAAATCTCAATAATAATATTATCAATGCCTTGCGCCGAAATTGCAGCCATTAAATGTTCAATCGTCATAACTTTATGGCCGTATTCGTTAGAAACAACGGTGCAAAGACGAGTATCGACTATGGTTTGTGGCGTTAAAATAACATCGGCTTCGATATCTGCAACATCAGTACGGCGAAACAATATACCTGTATTGACCGTAGCGGGGAGCAATTTAAGTGTAACCAGAACGCCCGAATGCAAGGCAATACCTTCGGTCTTTACAGCTTGGGCAATTGTTGTTTGTTCTATATATTGCTTTTTCATTATCGCAAATATCCTTATTTATACTCTTTTAATGACCCTACATTACTGGTTTTTCATCTAGATTAAAAATCAATCATTGTTAACAATTGTTACATTGTGCAAAAAGAGAAAATCTTTCATTTTCATAAAAGCTTAATTGTTATATTTTTTCGGTTTTTTGCTTTAAATATTATTCTGATAATTTTTTAAAAAAAATCCCACAGCTTAAATAAGAGCTGTGGGAAGCGTTTTGTTTGAGAAATAATATAATTATATATTAATCATTATTTCTAAACCATTCTGGAAGGTCATCATTATCTTCTTTATTTTTGTTATTTCTTGTTGCTAAATCAAATAATTTACGTGTTCGGCTATCTGCCGATTGGTCATCATTTTGATCCACAGCTGGCAGCTCCACATTGCTATCTTCAACAATTTGATTGGTAATTGGCCGATCTGGAACAAAGTTGTCCGCTCTCATCATATCATCCTGAGCAATAGGTGTTTCTACATGACGCGGATGAGAAGAGGGCGCTGCTGGAGTAGGGGTTTGCGCTAGCGTTGCTTCTTCTTCTACAACAGGTTGTGCTTCAGCTTCGGCGGCTGAGCGAATAATATTTGGTCGCTGAATTTTTTGCTGAGGCCTGCGCATAGCTGATTTTGTTACATCTACACCAGTGGCAACCACAAGAACACGCATTTTTCCATTAAGACTATCGTCAATGGCGGCGCCATAGTTAATGGTAGCATCAGGGCCGACTTGCTCCCGAATATGGCGAAAAGCTTGTTCAACTTCAAACAAGCCAAGCTCGGCACCTGTAATATTAATAAGCACATAACGTGCGCCTTCTAAAGTCGCGGTTTCTAAAAGCGGGTTAGCAATAGCAGCGCGTGCGGCCTCCATTGCTCGGTTATCGCCTTCGGCTTCGCCAGTACCTAACATAGCTCGGCCACCATGATACATGGCTGTTTTAATATCGTTGAAATCCAAATTCACAAGACCAGGCCGAACCATAAGGCTTGTAATGCCCCATACGCCTTGCGCTAAAACTTGGTCAGCAATGCGAAAAGCCTCAGAAAATCCAGTGCTTTCATCGGCAATTAAAAATAGGTTTTGATTGGGGACCACAATAAGGCTATCCACGCAATCTTCTAGCTCTTTAATGCCTTCTTCGGCAACGCGTGCACGCTGCGAGCCTTCAAACTCGAACGGTCGAGTTACAACTGCAATGGTTAAAATGCCCATATCTTTAGCAATGCGTGCAATCACAGGTGAAGCACCAGTTCCCGTTCCACCACCCATGCCTG
>JBKEAL010000084.1:0-35713 GCA_047972195.1 Parachlamydiaceae bacterium | reverse complement strand
CGCGCTTAGCTGTTTTCTGAAAGAGTTCATGATGTTTCGGTCTCTGGGCTAAAAATTTACCCAAAGTTTACGAAATCAAAATTTAATCTGCTCGAGAAAAATGCTCAGCGGGAACCGCTGCATCACTCGTAAGGGATTTGATAAATTTGTTGACTACATTCCATTTGTTAGCGCAGTCAATAATGCGATCGATGGGATTCAAAGGCGTGTTTTTAAGGGTAAGGCGGATCCATCTGAATATCAGAGACATATGTTAGACAAGAGCTGGAAAAAGTGTCTGCTTTTCTCGATCCCGTTCGCCAAGATCATTTATAAGATTTGGGAGCGCATCAAGTCCCGTAATGAGCCGCGAGTAGAGCCTGTTCGCCAAGAACCTGTTCCACCTGTGATCGATAGAATGGAAATTGTCGAACGCATCAATCGAGAGCGAATTCCGATTAGAGATCTTTTAAGAGAGTACAATGTTAGCGTTTTTGATTTAACCGAATGGCTTGGTCCAGAGGCTTGTCAACGCCTTGAGTATCTCGATCTTACCGAAATCCCATTGCCTCTTGACGGGCTCACCCATTTTATTGAGAGAGTGCCAAACGTGCGGCATTACTTGGGTGTTGGCTTAATGCAACAACAATTCAGGGAAATCATAGGCTGGAGAGATCTGGAAACAGTGCATGTGTCAAATTCACCTCATCTCTCGCAAGATTCGCTGCAAGCGCTAAACCGGTTGCCGAACTTGGTTAGCTTAAGTGTGGATGGCTTAGCTCAGTTGAGAGGTAATTTGCAAGGCCTACACGATTGTCCAAATCTGAGAAGCCTGAGCATCAATGGTTGTGTGAATCTGGATGCAGATGCATTGGGTGTTCTTGAGCACTGTCCTGAACTGGAGGTTTTGCATTTCGATGATTGCAAGCAAATAGATGACCTGGAATTTCTGCAATATCTTCCAAATCTTCGCAGTTTGCACATGGATAATTGCAATCAAGTGCCTGCAGACTCTCTGATCTTAACTCAAAACTTTGAAGAATTGCACTTCAACAACTGCAACCAACTCGACCCGGATACTTTGATCCATTTACTCCCACATTGTGAGAGATTGAGGAGTTTACATGTGGATGGTTGCTACCAATTGGCTGCTCAATCGCTGCAGCCTCTTCAAAATCGTACTTTTTTAAGAGAATTGCACATCGATCGCACAAGCTTTGAAGCTAATGTGTTGAGTGTTTTGAGGAATTCTTTTTGGTTAAGAAGCTTGAGCATTAGAGAGCTCGCTGCACTTGAAGAAGACGCACTCGACGTGCTTCAGTTCTGTTCTGAGCTTGAATTCTTACAGATAACTGAAAGTCGAGTGACAGGGCAAGGCCTTGGTTTGCGTCCAGACTCATTGAATGTGCTTGCACACTGTCCAAAATTAAAAGAATTAGACATGCAGTCCTGTCCATCTTTTGAAGCTAATATGCTTCAAGTTCTTGAGAATTGTCCGGAGCTCGAAACGTTGCGTATCTCAAATCTGGATCAACTTGATCCCAATGCGCTGGCTGTTCTTGAGCATTGTCCAAATTTACAAAGTTTGAGCATTTTGCGTTGCCCAAGTCTTCATCCTAATTCGCTAAACGCACTGGAACATTGCCCCCATCTGAAGCATCTGTGGATCGGTTTGTGCAATCATCTGAATCCGGCGTCCTTAAACGTGCTGCTGGAGTTAATGGAATTGAAGTCTGTCGACATTACCGCTAGTGCGGGCCTGTCGGCTGCAGTAGATCGGATGAGAGGGACATTGAACCCAAGACGCTGTATCGTTAAAACGTGATAGACGTTTAAATAAATTCTTGGATGCAGTTTAATGGCATTCAAGGATTTATTTGATGGAATGGGCTGCAGTCTACATCTATTTCGGGGTTTGCTTGGCAGCTTCATTAGCTGTGCTTTTAGCGTCCGGTCTGACGCGCAGCGAACCTGGTAATCCAGTCAAATTTCTTCCTTATGAATCTGGCATTCAGACGGAAACGCATCTCTTTCAAAAGCGCTTTCCTCTGCACCACTATCTCGTCGCGCTGATCTTTTTAGTGTTTGATGTCGAAGTGATTTTTCTTTTCCCGTGGGCCGTTGTGGCCAAAAGTCTGGGTGCGTTTGCGTTTTATGAAATGTTTTTCTTTCTTTTGTTGCTACTTGCAGGTTTTGGATATGCGTGGAAGAAAGGGGGGTTGACATGGGATTGAATCATAAAGATAGATCGCCCTTTATGTTGGGCAAGATCGAGGATCTGATCGAATGGGCGCGTTCCAATTCGCTCTGGCCTGCACAGTTTGGTCTGGCATGTTGTGCGATAGAGATGATGTCGACAGCTGCCTCCCGCTACGACATGGCGCGCTTTGGCATGGAGGTGTTTAGAGCCTCGCCAAGACAGAGTGATGTGATGATCGTGGCTGGCAGGGTGAGCCGGAAGATGGCTCCTGTGTTGCGTACCATCTACGACCAGATGCCTGAGCCTAAATATGTGATCGCGATGGGAGATTGCGCCTCTTGCGGCGGCGTTTACAACAACTATGCGATCTTGCAGGGGGTCGATAAGATCGTCGACGAGGTGCATGTGTATGTGGGAGGCTGCCCGCCTCGTCCAGAAGCCCTCATGGATGGCTTGATTGCATTGCAGAAGCGGATGCGAGGGGAAAAACGCTGATGAATACTCAAGAATTTTTGGGCGAAAAAACGGTTTCAGTCACAAATAGTGAAATCAAGGCCTACCTTGCAGGGTTGAAGAAGACGTTTCCCGTATTAATGGATTTAACGGCAGTGGATTATCTAGAACCTGTTGCACATACGATCATCGTCTATTGGCTACACAACCCCGATAGTTTAGAGCGGTTAAGAGTGACGGTGTCTCTTGCTAGAGGCGAGGAAATACAAACTGTGACAGATCTTTGGGCAGGGGCGGACTGGTATGAAAGGGAGCTCTACGATCTGTTTGGCATTCATTTTCATGGTCACCCCGACTTAACGCGCATCTTAATGCCTGACGACTGGCATGGCCACCCTTTAAGAAAAGATTATGCATTGACAGAGGAGCCTGTCGAGTTCAAGCATGGCGTTAAGCCTAAAGTGCCTTCACAAATCATCCCTAACGTTAAAACCCTATGGTCATATGACAAGCAGCAGCAATGAATTGATGGAGCTTAGCTTAGGCCCTCAGCACCCCTCAACCCATGGTGTGCTAAGGTTAAAGCTGTGGCTGGATGGGGAAAGAGTGATTAAGGCTGAGCCTGTGATCGGTTATCTCCACACGGGCGTGGAAAAAGAGTGTGAAACGCGAACGTACCATCAGGTGTTTACTCTGGTCGACCGGTTGGACTACTTGTCGGGGCCTGCAGAAGAGCAAGTGTTTGCTGCGGCTGTCGAACGTCTCATGGGGGTCGATGTTCCTGAAAGAGCACAGACGATTCGCTTGATCCTTCTGGAGCTGTCGCGTATCTCCAGCCACCTGCTGTGGCTAGGAACCAGTGCGCTTGAATTGAACATGTCTTCCGTGTTCATGTTCTGCTTTGCGGAACGGGAAAAGATCCTCGATCTTACAGAAGAGTTTTCGGGAGCGAGGATGTTTCCCTCTCTCTGGAGAATTGGAGGACTGGCTCGCGATCTGGATGAAAACTTTATCTCAAACGTAAAAGCGTTTCTTAAGGGGTTTCCGGCAACCTGGAATGACATGGACGCCTTGCTGACGCACAACTACGTGTGGTGCACAAGGCTAAAGGGAGTTGCGGTGGTCGACCGCGAAACCGCTTACCAGTACATGTGCACAGGGCCTGTCATCCGCGCTGCAGGCGTCGCCTACGACATCCGCAAAAGTTATCCATATTTACAGTACGACACTTACAAATTTGACATCCCCACGCATACAGAAGGGGACTCCTATGCGCGCTATTTGATCCGTATGCAAGAGATGAAGGAAAGTGCTTCGCTGATTGAGCAAGCACTCGGGCGTTTAAAACCGGGCCCTGTGATCACGGATAATCGAAAAGTGGCTCTTCCACCTCGCAGTGAGTTAGCGCGCAGCATGGAAGCTGTGATCCATCAATTCAAACTCGTCAGCGAAGGCATTCATCCTCCGGCAGGGCAGATCTACCAACCGGTAGAGTCAGCAAGAGGGGAGTTGGGCTGTTATTTAGTGAGCGATGGAAGCAACCGCCCATACCGACTCCACTCGCGCTCGCCCTCGTTCCCGCATGTACAAGTGATAAAAAAGGTGCGTCCCGGCCACTTATTATCGGACGTCGTCGTGGCAATTGGAAGCGTCGACCCCATTTTAGGAGATGTAGACAGGTGAAAGTATCGGATCGTTGCGTTCAAGAGATTCTTCAGCTGCAAAAGGTGTATCCCGAGAAACGTTCGGCACTAATTCCTGCGCTCCATTTGGCGCAAAATGAGTGCGGATATCTTCCTTTAGAGATCCAGGAGCAGATCGCCGCACTATTTGCATTGCCAGTCTCTGAAGTGCATGGGATCGTCACCTTTTACGACATGTTTCACGAGGAGCCAGTGGGTAAGCATCTGCTGCACGTATGCAAAAATGCCTCATGCATGCTGAGAGGCGGGGATGAGATCCTCGATGGCTTATGCAAAAGATTGCAAGTGTGCCCTGGCGGCACGTCTGCTGATGGCCAATTCACCGTGATTCCTTCAGAGTGTTTGGGAGCATGTGATTTGGCCCCAATGATGATCGTCGATGAAGAGGTCGTAGGTCCACTCAAAGAAAGCGATTTAGACGCATTAATCTCAGAGGCAAAAAATGGATGAGATGCGCGTTTTGATGCAGTATACGGATACGCCCAAGGCGCGTTCGATTGAAGAGTATGAGCGCACCGGAGGCTATCAAGCTGTCAGAAAAGTGATCCCTAAGATGAAGCCGGAAGAAGTGATCGAATGGATCAAGCAGTCTGAGCTAAGAGGAAGAGGCGGTGCTGGATTCCCTACAGGCAATAAATGGGCTTTTGTTCCGAAGGATCCGCAACTTGCTAAATATCTCGTATGCAACTGCGATGAAAGCGAACCCGGAACGTTCAAAGACCGATTGCTCATCGAAAAAGACCCGCATCAATTGATTGAAGGGGTCATTTTGGCCTCTTATGCCATTGGTGCGTCGATGGCATTTATCTATTGCCGCGGCGAGTATTTTCTCGGATTGAAAACCTTGAATCAAGCCGTAAAGGAAGCCACAGAGAAAAGATATCTTGGTTCTCTTAAAGTGGTTGTCCATCCCGGTGCGGGAGCTTATATCGCAGGCGAAGAGACTGCGCAGCTCAATTCTTTAGAAGGGTATCGGGCAACCCCTCGTTTAAAACCGCCCTTTCCCGCTGTAGTCGGACTTTATGGAAAACCTACGATCATCAACAACGTGGAAACGCTCTGCAATGTGGTGCATATTCTGAACAGGGGTGTTGAGTGGTTTTTATCGATCGGTAAGCCGAAAAACCGAGGGACGAAGATTTTTCAAGTGAGCGGACAGATTCGCAATCCGGGTTGCTATGAATATCCGTTGGGCGTTTCCTTGAGAACAGTTTTGGAACGAGCCGGCTGGATGCTCCCCGGCAGGAGATTTAAAGCGTGTTATCCTGGAGGCTCATCCTGCTCCTTACTTGTAGAGTCTGACTTAGATATTTCCATGGATTTTGAAACGCTTGCCGCGCGGAAATCAGCGTTAGGAACTGCTTCCATTATCGTGATGGATGATACTGCGGATATGGTGAAGGTCGCTCATCGTTTGATGCAGTTTTATCAAAATGAATCGTGCGGCAAATGCACGCCTTGCCGAGAAGGCACGCGTTGGGTTGTGCAGATTTTAGAGCGCATTCTGCACGGCAAAGGAACGATGAAGGACCTCAAGACGATTGAAGATGTGTGCCACAACATGGAGGAGAACTCCTTCTGTCCTCTGGCTGTGGGCGCAGCGCCTCCCATTTTGAGCGCGATGATGTCGTTTAAAGAGGAATTTGTGCAGAAGATCAAGCAAAACCCCGACTATGAAAAGCTGCCTAAGATGCCGATCAGTTACCCCTATTTGGTGCACTAATGGAAAATGAAAATATCACATTAACGATCGATGGAAAAGAGGTTGTAGTCCCTAAAGGAACGACTGTTTTTGAAGCGTCTAAAAAACTGAAAATCGATCTGCCGATCTTTTGCTACCAAGACCGCATGCCGCCTTTTGGTGCATGCCGCGTCTGTTTGGTCGAAGTGGATAAGATGGGCAAGCTTCAGGCGTCCTGCACACTGCAAGCCACAGAGGGCATGGTGGTTCACACCGACTCACAACGCGCTGTTTCCGGAAGAGAGGAGATCTTAGAGCTGCTGTTGATAAACCATCCTCTCGATTGCCCCATTTGCGACCGGGGAGGGGAGTGCGCTCTGCAAGAGTTTGCATTAGAGCATGGACCGGGAGAGAGTCGATTTTTTGAAAAGAAGCGGCAATTTCCTAAAGCGATTCCTTTGGGGCCGGTTTTGACATTGGATAGGGAGCGCTGTATTGTATGCGCACGATGCACACGTTTTGGAGAGATCGTTGCAGGCGATAGCGCCCTTCAGTTCATCGAACGGGGCTACCGAACGGAAGTGGGAACAGCCGATGGAAAAGATCTCGAATCCAAATTCATCGGAAATACGATCATGCTCTGTCCAGTGGGTGCTTTAACGAGCCAGGTGTATCGCTTTCGCTCAAGGCCTTGGGACAACCGATCAAATGCGACTTCCTGCACATTGTGCCCAATCGGCTGCGGGATGCATCTGGACGAACGGGATGGAGAGATCCAACGGACGCGCTCTCATTCAGAACCTGACGTAAACGACATTTGGCTCTGCGACAAAGGGTGGTTCGGCTATGAGTTTTCCGAGTCCAAAGAGAGACTGCATGCGCCCTTAGTGAAGAGACATGGAAAGTTTGAGAAGATCTCTTGGGAAGAAGCTCTGAGTTTGATTGCAGGGCTCCTTCATAGCGCTCCGCCCGACGAGGTGGCAGGTTGGGCCGGTACACCGCTGTTAACTGAAGAGCTCTATCTTTTTCAGAAGATCATGAGAGAGGGGTTGGGCGTTCCACACTTAGACCACCGCATTGGCACATCCCTTCGTCCTATCAACGAAGAAAGCAGTCTGAATGGCATGGAGCTTTCTTTAGGTGATTGTGAAGGGCTTTCCTATTTTTATATTGTAGGATCCGACATCACAGAGGAATTTCCTCTGCTCTGGCTTCGATTGAAGCAAGCGATTAACAAAGGCGCTAAAGCGGTCTTTATCGGCCACTATGCTCCAGAAGTCGCTCATCTCTTGCACGAAGTGCACCTCCATAAGGCAGGAGAAGAGCTTACCGCCCTTAAAGATCAGCTCTCCAAAATTGAATTCAAAGGGAAAGGCGCGATTTTCTTAGGCAGCCAGTACCTTTCAAGTGGTAACCGCGTTCAAGCAATCCGTACCTGTGAGAAGCTGTGCGCTGAAACGGACGGTTTGAGCTTAAATCTCATCGAAGGTAGAGGGAACCACATGGGAGCGCTTTGGGCAGGAATGAGGCCAGACCTAGGATCAGAAGGCGAACAAGTAAAAAAGAAAGGATTAGATGCAGTTGGAGTTTTAGAACATGCCCGCCATTCAGGCTGGAGCGTTCTTTACGCAGCGGCGTGCGATCCAGCGAGTTGCTATCCTGCTGCATTATGGGAATCGGCTCGTCGCAATATCAAGTTTTTGATCGTCCAAGATCTCTTTATGACGGAGACAGCCAAACAGGCGGATCTGATTTTGCCGACTTTATCTTTCCTCGAAAAGAATGGATCGATGGTGAACGTCGAAGGAAAAGTTCGGCAGGTCCGAAAAGGAAAACTCATTCCGGAAGGATTAATGAGTGATGGCGAGATTTTCAAGTTCCTCGGAAAGAAATTAGGCGTGAATGTCGATCTCCCTTCTTCGTTCAGTGAAAGCTTAAAGAGCGGGCGCATTCGATTCCCTAAACTAAGTAATAGTGACTCTCCGCAAGTGCCATCAGCTCCTTTAACGGCAACGTTCTCTTATGCACTATTTGATCAGAGGCAGAGAATGCTGCGCAATACGCATCTTGTACAGCTGGCAAAAGCGCCCAAAGTACGGATTCACCCAAACGAAGCGAAGAGATGGCGCTGCCGTGATGGCGCACGGGTGGTTGTCAGTTCTGATGCAGGAGAAACCGACGGAGAGGTTGCGTACGATGAGAGTGTAGCGGAAGGAACTGTGGTCTTGCCGCTTGGATTTCCGCAATTTGCTGCCCATGAGCTTGGGAAAAAGCTTTGGAACGGCCTGCCTGTTACTTTAAAGGAGGTCTCGTGATTGAAGTCCTAGTAAAAAGCGCTGTCTTGATCCTCATTCTCTTTACAGCGGCAGCTTACATGACCTATCTGGAACGCATTGTCATGGCCAGGCTTCAGCTTAGATTAGGCCCTGTGCGCGTTGGGCCTTTAGGCCTTCTTCAGCCTCTTGCCGACGGCATCAAGTTGCTCTGTAAGGAGCGGTTCCAGCCTGCCGGTGCAGACACCGTCATCTATTGGCTTGCTCCTGCGATCTCTCTTTTGACCGCGCTGTTTGTCTTTGTGTTGATCCCATTTGGCGATACAGTCACCCTGTGGGGTGAATTGGTTTCGTTAAGGATCGCAGACGTCAATGCAGGGATCTTGCTGCTTTTGGCGTTTTCCTCATTGGCGGTCTACGGAGTCGTTTTGGCAGGTTGGTCTTCGAACAACCGTTACTCTTTGCTAGGGGGCTTGCGCGGCACGGCGCAGATGATCAGCTACGAGATCCCGATGGGAATCGCTCTTCTGACAGTGATCTTATCTGCAGGTACATTGAGCTTGAGCGGCATTGTCGAAGCACAACGCAGCCACTGGTTAGTCTGGACCAATCCGATTGCCTTTATCATCTATTTTATCACAGCATTTGCGGAAACTAACCGCGCACCGTTCGATCTGCCGGAGGCTGAACAAGAATTGACTGCCGGCTACCATACAGAATATGCAGGCATGAAGTTTGCGATGTTCTTTATGGCTGAATACATCAACATCTTGGCCGTCTCCTCAATTGCTGTAACGCTATTCTTTGGTGGCTGGAGAGGCCCTTGGGATCTTCCGGTCGTCTGGTATGCCCTCAAAGTGTTTATCTTCGTCTTGATCTTTATGTGGGTTAGGGCCGTGATGCCTAGATTCCGGTATGACCAGCTGATGAGCTTTGGGTGGAAGGTGCTGGTTCCAATTGCTACCATTAACTTGATCGTAACATCCTACTTTATTTTGGTGTGGAAATGAAAGAAACGCTTTATCAGATCTGGACCATGATTAAAGGGCTATTCATCGTTTTGAAGTACGCCTTTAAGCGGCCCATTACGATCCGCTATCCCGAAGAGAAACGGGTCATGCCGGCGCGCTTTAGAGGCAGGCACTATCTCACCAAATGGGAAGATGGCAAGGAGCGTTGTGTCGGTTGCGAACTGTGCGCGATTGTCTGCCCTGCGCAAGCGATCTACGTGAAGCCTGCTGCGAACGACCCCAAAGATCCCCATTCCCACGGCGAGCGTTATGCTAAAGATTTTCAGATCAACATGCTGCGCTGCATCTATTGCGGCTACTGCGAAGAAGCTTGTCCGACAGGGGCTATTATTCTGAGTAACGAATATGAGCTTTCAGGTTACACCCGCGAGTCGTTGATCTTTACCAAAGAGAAGCTGACCGAAAAAGAGCCGGGCGATTCAGGAAGAGACCCAAAGAGGGAAATATGAACATCACGATTACCATACTCGATGGTATTTTAGGGGTTTTATTGCTGATCTCGGCACTGGGGACGGTGTTTTTAAAGCAGCCGGTTCATTCCTGCTTATCCTTTTTGGTGTCTCTTTTAGCTCTTTCAGCTATCTACGTGACTTTGTCTGCTGAATTCATCGGCGTCATGCAGGTGTTGATCTATGCGGGAGCGATCCTCGTGCTCTTTATGTTTGTGATCGTGTTATTCCAGGACGCTCACCATGAGGTGTACCGCTTTCTCCCCAGAAGTCCCAAGCTTTTGATGTTGACAGCGCTCATTGCCTTCGGATTGGCGTTGCTGTTTTTTGAGTGGGAAGTGCGTGACGTCCAAACAAAAGATGGCTTGACCGCAGGTTATGGAAGAGTGGAATCGCTAGGTCGCGATCTGTATCTTCAATATTTCTTTCCCTTTGAGGCGATGCTGCCGCTCTTCCTGGCAGCGATTGTAGGAAGCGTATACATTGCGAGGAGGCGCTCATGAATATCGGATTAGTCATTTTCATCAGCCTTCTCATGTTTTTTATTGGGCTTATGGGCACTTTAGCAAGACGCAATGCGCTGATCTTCTTTCTATCGATTGAAATGATGCTGAACGCAGCTAATCTGTTGTTCGTTGCCTTTTCCCGTTTATGGGGAAACGAGATCGGATTGACATGGGTGTTTTTCGTGTTAGTCGTTGCAGCAGCAGAAGCTGCTGTGGGGTTGGCAATCATTATCAATGCGTTCCGAAGAAAGCAGATCGTGGATGTCGACCAATATGATGAGTTGAGAGGTTGATGTGGAGTGGATTTTACTGTTCGTTTTGTTGATGCCGCTTCTGTCGGCGGTTTTATTGATGGAGATTCGCTCAGATCTTCTCATCCGCTGCTTGGGTTGCGGCAGCATCTTTCTTTCTTTTTGCGGCGTGGCTGCTCTATTTTGGGGCGGGGAAGAACCCTTAGGCTCATACCGCTATGCCGACTGGATTTCGGTTCCCGGATTTAATGCCTCTTTTAGCCTTCATCTCGACCATCTCTCAATCTGGATGGGACTGATCATCACGGGCGTCGGCTTTCTGATCCACCTCTACTCGATTGGCTATATGGATCCTGAGCCTTTCTTGGGACGCTATTTTGCCTGCATGAATTTCTTCATATTTGCCATGCTTCTCTTAGTGTTGGCAGACAACCTTCTCCTGCTCTACTTCGGTTGGGAAGGGGTGGGCGCCGCTTCCTATTTATTGATCGGATTTTGGTATAGCAAGCCGTCCGCTGAGAAGGCAGCGATGAAAGCGTTTTTGATCAACCGCGTGGGCGATTTTGGGATGTTGTTAGGGATCTTTTTGGCAGCATCCATGTTGGGAACGATCGACATTCCAGCTTTGAATCAATCTAGCGGAGATCCTATGCTCATCACTGTGATCGCTCTTCTGCTCTTTGTGGGATCGATCGGCAAGTCAGCTCAGTTTCCACTCCATAGTTGGCTTCCAGACGCGATGGAAGGCCCAACGCCCGTTTCTGCATTAATCCATGCAGCCACCATGGTGACTGCTGGCGTCTACTTGATCGTGCGCCTTCATCCGCTGTTCTTGCTTTCGCCGGCAGCGCTTCAAGTGGTAGGCTGGATCGGCGGCATCACAGCCTTTTATGCGGCGATTACAGCGATCGGTCAAACCGATTTAAAGCGCGTATTAGCTTACTCCACAATGAGTCAATTAGGCTTGATGTTTTTGGCTTGCGGCGCGGGAGCGTTCTACGCAGCGATGTTCCACTTGACGACCCACGCCTTCATTAAGGCGCTCCTCTTCCTTTCTGCAGGAAACGTGCTCCATGCACTCCATGGGGAAAACGAGATGAAGAAGATGGACGGGCTTTCTTCTCTGATGCCAAAAACAAATGTTCTATTTCTGATCGGAATGATCGCTCTGTCGGGAATTCCTCCGCTTGCCGCTTTTTTCAGTAAGGATTTGATTTTGGAAGTGGAACTCGATACCGGGCATCTCTACCTTTACGCACTTGGCTTAGGCGCATCGGTTCTTACAGCGTTCTATTTGACGCGCGCTTATTGCCTGACGTTTTTGGGCAAAGCCGCATCGCCTCATGCACATGAAGCACCTAACATCATGGTGCGGCCCTTGTATATCTTGGCCGGTTTATCGATCGTTGGAGGCTTTTTAGGTTTTATGCCCTCGCATACGCCTTTCTTAGAGCACTATCTAAACCAGCTTGGAATCACACCGGATGAACATGAATTCAGTGTGAATCTTTTAACCAGTTATGGGACGTGGATCGCCTTCTTCCTTGCGTCAGCCGCGATCTTCTATTCCTGGACTCTGTATGGGCGCGAACGAAGAGAAGAGATTCAGCTCCTAAAACAAGGGTTTTATCTAAACGATTTCGGAAAGACTTTTATCCTAAGCCCGCTTTCTCGTTTATCCGACGGCTTGCTCCGTTATGGCGAATCGATCGGAATTCAAGGGTCGTTGCAATCTGCGGTGGGAGGAGTGACCCAAATGTCAGAAATGGTTCAAAAGTTGCAAAACGGACAGATCCGCTCCTACGCCGCCTGGATGGCGATCGGAGCCGCATTTTTACTATTTTTCTTAAAGGCAGCTAATGTCTAGTTTACCCTACTTTATTCTCATTCCATTTGCGGCTGCGCTCTTGGCGTTTGCCTATGCAAGACTCAAGAGAAGCGCAGCACTCCTTTTAAGCGCAATCCCATTAGGGTTGTTGCTGGTTGGAAACGATCTGCCTGTTACGCTGCCCTGGATTTCTACCTATTCGATCCAGTTTGCTTTGAAGATGGATGGAGTTTCCAGGTTATTTCTCTATCTGGTTTCTTTGCTCATCCCGATCGTAGTGTATACAAGTGAAGAGAAAAGCGCTTACGGCTGGATATTTCTAGTTCAGGGGTTGCTTGGTGGATTTTTCTTGGCGAGCGATCTAGTGCTTTTCACAGTGTTTTGGGAGGCCATGCTGTTGCCCCTTTTCTTCCTGATTTTACTTTATGGCGGCCAAAAAAGAGAGGAGGCTGCCGGGCAATTCCTTGTGTACATGTTGGCTGGCTCCTGCTTGCTGATCGCCTCCATGGTGGCACTCTACTTGACTGCGCAGCCTTCTACCTTCTCTATGGCGCAGCTCGCATCTCAAACAGGCACTTTTTCACCTTGGGTGTTGGCGGCCTTTTTGCTAGCATTTGCCGTTAAAACCCCGCTGTTTCCTTTCCATGCGTGGTTGCCTAATGCCTATGTCGAAGCGTCGACCGGCGGTACGATTCTGCTGTCTGCTCTGCTTTCGAAAGCGGGGATTTATGGGATCTACCGCATCGGCTACGGATTTTTTCCTGAGGTGATGCTGCAGTACAGTATTCCGCTTTTATGTCTTGCGATCATCGGCGTTCTGTATGGCGGATTCTTAGCATTGAAGCAAACCGACTTTAAACGTTTGATCGCGTATTCGAGCTTTTCCCACGTGAACTTTATTCTAGCCGGAATGTTTGCCATCCCCGCATCCGCGCATCAAGGCGCTTTGATCCAGTCCTTCAATCACGGAGTTACGATCTGCGCTCTGTTTCTGGTTTGCGACGCACTCCAAAAAAGACTCTCTTCCTATAGCCTGGATAAGGCGGGCGGACTTGCGGCCGTTGTTCCCAAATTAGCATGGAGTGCACTGTTTTTTACACTCGCCTCCGTTTCCTTGCCGGGCACAAGCAATTTCATCGGTGAAGTATTGATTCTGTTCGGGGTGTTTATCCAAAACTACTGGCTCGCAGCGTTTCTAGGCCTTAGCATGATCCTATCGGCTGCCTATATGCTGCGGTTCTACCACCGCCTCTTTTTTGGGCCCGCTAAAACTTCAACTTACGCAGACATCTCCTATAAAGAAGCTGTGCCTTACTTTGTGCTAATTGTTCTAATTTTATTGGTCGGTCTCTACCCCTCAAGCTTGCTGAAACTGTTAGGAGGTGTCGCATGACAATTCTCGACGGCGCATCTCTATTGCCGATGTTTATCCTTCTTATGGGTGGAGTCGTTTTACTGATCTTAGAGAGTTTTTATGTAGGCTTCGCCCGAAAATATAGCGGAAGGGTAGGATTAACGACATTTGTCTTGGCTTTTGTTTCAGCCATCCCGGATCTGAAATCCCAAAATCATCTGCTGACCGACTGGCTCGTCTTTGACTCTTTGAGCCGCTTTTCGACCCTGTTTATTTTAAGCATCGGCATCGGAATCAATTTGTTGAGCTATCCCTTGTTTAAAAAGCATCCTGTATCGCGAAGCGAGTATGAGTTTTTTATCATCATTGCATCGATCGGCTTGCTTTTGATCGCCTCCTCAGCTGACTTTCTGACTCTCTTTCTCGGAATTGAGATCTTGTCGATTGCGTCCTATATTTTGACCGGATACATGAGAAACTGGAGTGCTTCCGCTGAGGCCTCCCTGAAGTACTTTTTTTTAGGGGCGATCGGCGCTGCGTTCTTGGTGTATGGGATCGCTTTACTATATGGAGCCGTGGGCACAACCCGTTTTGAAGGGCTATTAACTGCTTATAACACATTGCCTGCAGGCCAGTCTACGCATCTGTTTTGGGGCGGAATTGTGTTTGTCACAGCGGGGCTTGCGTTTAAGGCAGCGGTATTTCCCCTTCAGTTTTGGGCACCTGATGTTTATGAGGGAGCTCCAACTCCGGTCACAGCATTTATGTCTGTTGGAGTAAAAACAGGAGCATTTCTTGCATTTGTGCGCGTGTTCTTTTACGCATTGCCAGACTTTAGCGATCTTTGGGGTCAGGGGATCGGGTGCCTTGCAGTCGCTAGCTTGCTCTATGCAAATTTGCTCGCCTTACGCCAGTTTAACCTGAAACGATTCTTTGCCTATTCGGGCATATCTCATTCAGGCTTTCTGCTGATCGCTTTGGCAGCCCAAGGTCCGCAAGCACTCTCTGCACTGCTGTTCTATCTCGTCGTATATGCTTTAGCAACTCTTGCAGCTTTCTCTGTCTTAGCGCTGCATGACAAAGGGGAGAGGGGGGTTGAAATGGAGGATCTGAAGGGGATGTTTCGTACGTCGCCTTTTTCAGCAGGTGTCCTCATTTTTGCCTTACTCACTTTAGCAGGCATACCGCCAACTCCCGGCTTCTTCGCTAAGTTGTTCCTATTCCAGGCAGCGATGCACGCTGGCTATTACGCCCTTGTGATCGTTGCCCTCTTGACCACAGTTTTGGCTTTCTATTACTACCTGCGCATCGTCGCTTACCTGTTTGCACCTAGCACAGCGCCGGTTGTTGAGCCTCTTCAGTCACGTCGAGTCTTAGCCTTAATGTCCCTGACCTCTTTTGGCTTGCTCCTGCTTGTCATTTATCCGGATTCACTGTTAAAGATTTTTAATTAAAAAGGAGCTTCCTATGGCTGCTGCAGTTACAAACAATAGATGCTATGAAGAATCGGCTCGCCATATACGGGCACAAGTTGCGTTTAGCTTCGGTGCTATTGGTGTGTCACTTTTAGGTCCCGATCTGAATCCTTTAGCCACAGGAATTGCTGCTCAAACGCTTTCAAAGGCTGTTCATATAGCGACTAGGTATTTTTCTAATCTGCCACCTGAGTCTTTGCGAGCCGCCATTTCGGGAACCATCTTTTTTGCTGTCTATATAGGCGCATCCAAGCTTGATCTCAGGATACAAGCGATTTTTTATTTTGCCCTACTGTTATTGGATGTTAAGGAGGTCGGTCTCAAAAATGTATGGAAAGTGTTGAATACTCCTCCTGTGCCGCATAGAAATAGTCCTAGAAAAACGGACTATGAAATTGCAGCTTCCAACTTACGAGGGCAGGTTGGTGGAAGTCTTTTTACCTGGATGATAACGGCATTGAAGATAGCTAACATAAACCCATTGGCCATAGGTATCGTGGTGAATTGTTTTGAATTGCTGCCCATGAAGGCTATAGAGAAGCTCCCTCCACTTGTCCAAATGTTTACTGTATGTAGTGCATTTGGCGCAGTCTATTCGGTTATGTCCACACTTGATCACAGAGTGCAAGCTGCGACTTGCATCGCATTAATTGGATTAAATCTCTTCGAGATACATCCACGAAATGCCTGGAAAGAGTTGACTAATTGGCGCACAGCATAGAATATGTTGCATTAAATGGTGTGCACATGACAGCTCCAATCCATAATGAGAACTATATAATGACAGCAGGTGAACTGCGGCTGCAAGTGATCTCTTACATCGCCTTGCTCGTATTCGATGTTGAAATGATTGGTCCTAAGAATGCATGGCGCGAGTTAACAAGTTAAAGGAAGCTTTTTATGAGAATTAGACAAATAGACGCCAAAGAATCTATGTTCGGATTGCAAGCGGTGATTGCCACCTCTCTCCTTGTGGTTGTCGCCAATTCATGTTTGTCAATAAATATGAGTCTTTATGCTGCGGGAATTGGAAATCGAGTCTCACTAATTTATCGGGTCATTGCTGAAAAGCAGTTGACGTTACGTCTTGCACCGATTGTATGTCTTACGGGTATTTCAACCATGCTTTTGGTGGAGAAGCTTGATCCTAAAATTCAAAGAATTTGCTTTATTGCGATCATTGTCTTTGACCTATGTGTAGTTGCAGCTCGATGTATCGAGTTAAGAGAAAACTTAGAGAGAGGGTTAAGATAACATCATCTTCAATTCATTGCGTTGGCAGGTGTCTATTGTGTAGTCTATGCATTACCTTCACAGCTTGATCTCAGGTCGCAAGCTAATTGTTATGGAGCACTGCTCGCATTAAATATCGCAGTCATTTCACCCGAAAAAGTCCTCATGGAATAGATGAAATGAACTTAAGGATTTTCTCTTTATTGCAAGTAGTGCATAATTTTCCCTAATTAAAACGAGGCAACATGATGCAAATTGGCAACGAAAGAGATTTTAATCCTACAGCCCTTTTAGATGCGGGACGAGAGTTCGTGTCTTTTGCTGCTGGAGGCATCGCAGGTGGATTGACATTCTGGGGAGGAGCAGCACTCTCTACAACTCTTCTTGTCGGGATGGATTTCATGGCCACTCGCCGCCCATCCAATGCACTGCAAAGCGCCGTAGATAAAGTGGCAAAGGATGTGGCTTTTGCTTGTGTGACAGGACTTCTAGGTGTGGCAGTTGCTAAGGGAAGCTGGTACGTGGGCAGAGAAGTCTATAACAAAACTAATGAAGCCCTCAAAAACAGAGATCTCTAGTGATTTTGCCAATCCAATTCAGGTCTTATTATTATCAGTATATCGATCCCTTAACAAAGGATCCTCTAGTTTCAAGTATCGCTTTAGGTATATTTTCCCTAAGCATTTGCTACCTCCTCTGCAAAAAGAAGTTCCAAGCCCAAAGAGTGATGCCTCCCGAGGTCAAACCCTTGGAAGAAAAAGAGAGACCTCCTTCACCAGCACTTTTTCCGGATACCAATTATGACGCCGAAGTCACACCCTTAAAAGAGCAAGCGGATGCACTTCTGAAAGAACTTACTCCAGAGAACTTAACTGACGACTTAGAAAGAGTGCATTCGTTAGCCATGCAGTGCATCGCAATGCATGAGAGCGTTTCGCTGGTTCCACATTGCATCGGAAAGATAGTAACGAACGAACAGGAGTTAAACGAATTTCTTGATCATATACGTAATGAGGTCCTCTACAGAACTCCACTGGAAAGTCAAGCAAATGTCCTCCTCAAGTCACTATCTAGCGTTGACGATCTTGAGAAAGTCGAAGATCTGGCCAAACGATGCATAGTACTGTGCGGAAAGATCTCGCTCATGCAAGGGAACATTGGGAAAAGTGTAGAGAACGATCAAGAATTAAACCAGTTTCTCGAAAATATACGCAAAGATTTCCTCTACAAACAAAAGGGCAAGCCCCTGGAAAATCAAGCCAATGCCCTCCTAAAGTCACTGTACTACGCAGAAGAGTTCGAAGCATTAAACAGACGCAGTCAAGAGAAATCGTTTACGTTTTCTAGTACCACTAGAATAGTGCCTGACAGAAAAACCATTAAAGAGATGGCTGAGAACTTCTCTGAAGAGCCCAACCCAAAATTACTATCTGATACGGAAGGTCTCGAGAATGTCAAAGAGTTGGCAATACAATGCTTGGCAGTTTGTGGGCGAGTCTGGCTTTTAACCTCAACAAGCGTTTATCAAAAAATTATAAATGAAGAAGAGTTGCGTGTTTTTCTAAATAAAATTATTATAGATCAGATCCGGAGCGCATTCTAACCTTTTTGAAGAAATTCAACGCGTTGGTTTTTATGGTTGCATCTATGGTATAGATGCTGTAAGGATATAACGCGTTTAGAAGGAGTTGGAAAGTATGTGGCGAAGTATAAATTATGATCCCTCTACGACTTCGGCGATTAGTTTTAGGGTGCATATTACTATGGGGGGGTTTGCTGTCACTGCAAACGCTTTGAAAATTGCAGACCTGAATGTACTAGCTACGGCCATCGCTGTGAACGGCGTTGTTAAAGCCTATGCGTTAATTAGATCTAACTTAAAACCACATGAAGCTTTCGATTTTCTCGCTTCGGGCCTTGCGGGGTGTGCTGTATATACATTCATGAGCAATCGTTCGGGTAAAGTACAAATGATCACCTATCTTTCCTTGTTGGCTTTGGACATGAAGGTCGCTGGACCAGGCAAGGTATGGCAGTTGTTATCGCAGGGATAGTCTTCATCTTTTCCTTTTAAAATTTTTTATTTAGTCTATAGTGGGTGAATGGATGACGATCAGGGCAAGGGAAGGCTATTTGCGTTTGCTCTGGTTTTGCCCTTTGTCATTCTGGCGCCGCCGCTTGCTGGATGGTGGCTGGGAAGCTATCTGGATGAGGTATGGAAGACTAAGCCGTTGTTTTTGTATCTGTTTTTGGCGTTGGGGGTGGCTGCCGGGGCAAAGGAAGCTTTTCGGATTGTGAAGAGCATTAAGGATGAGTTAGATGATCGATGAGTCGCTTGAACCGTTGACAGTGATCAGGCTGTTAAAAGAAAAAGTGCACAATGAAGCGGTTCTTGCATTTTTAAGCAGCTGGGACAACATCATTTACTCATTTATTGTAGCGGTTCTGCTCACTGCTGTTGTTTGTTTGGGTGCTAAAAAGAGAGAGATGATTCCGAGCGGCCTTCAGAATGTGTTGGAGCTGGGCGTTGAAATGCTTGAGCATCTGATACTTACGATTTTAGGGCCGCAAGGAATGAAGTACTTGCCCTTTCTGGGTACGCTGTTTATTTATATCTTGAGCATGAATCTTTTCGGACTGATTCCTTTAATGCAGTCTCCCTCATCTAGCATTAACATCACGATCGCCCAAGCCGTCACGGTGTTCATTTTGGTGCAGTACTTAAGCATCAAACAAATGGGTTTAAAAGGGTTTGTCTATCATTTGGCAGGGTCTCCAAAAGGCGCTCTTCAGTGGTGCTTTGTGCCGCTTATGTTTCCAATTGAACTGTTGACGCAGATATCCAGACCTTTGACGCTGGCGTTTCGTTTGTTTGGCAACATTTTCGGAGAAGAAGTGCTGATCGGATATTTTGCCTTATTAGGGGCGACGATTCTTCCAGTGATTTACCCGTTAGCCATTCCTTTGCAGTTGCCGTTTCTCTTGTTCGCAATCTTTACAAGCACTGTACAGGCACTTGTATTCACTTTGTTGACAACTGTTTATATTTCGCTCTCCATCCCTGAAGAGAGCTCAGAACATTAACCGGAGAATATGATCATGGATATAGGAACAGCATTTGCTATTTCTGCACCTACAGCGGTAGGTCTTGCAGCCGTAGGTTCAGGAATTGGATTGGGGGTTGCCATCGGAAAGGCTGTTGAAGCGATTGGGCGCCAGCCTGAAGCTTCCGGCAAGATCATGACGACGATGATCATTGGAGCGGCATTAATCGAAGCTTTGACTATCTACGCTCTGATCGTCTTCTTTATCGTATTAGGGAAGACTTAGAAGAAATGGAATTAGCACTTGGACAAATTATAGCGCAGGTGTTGGGTTTCCTGCTTATGTTGTGGATTTTAAAGAAGTTTGCATGGAAGCCGATATTAAGCATTCTCGAAGAACGAAAGTTAAAGATCGCTTCCGACTTCGCTGAAATTAAAAACCAGGAAGATGTCCTGAAATCGATGCAGCAGGAACTGCGGGAAAAGATGAAGGCATTGAATGCAACCGCAGAAGAGCATCTGAATGTGGAGCTCGAAAAGGCGAAGCGCATGGCTGAGCAGATTCACAAGCAGGCAGAAGTTTTTGCTCAGGAAATTTTGGACAATGCAAAACTGGAAATGCAGCAGGAAGTGATTAAAGCAAAAAGCTCGCTCAAAAATGAGATGGTGGGGCTGGTCATCACTTCCACGGAGAAAATTCTGAAAGATAAGCTTAAAGATGAAGACGTCAATAGACGGTTTATTGAGGAAAGGTTGAGCCAAGTCAAATGAAGAGATTGGATCGGGGAAGTACAAATTATGCGAGGCTCTGCCTGAATTTCAGTGCAGAGGAGCAAAAAGAGCTGAGGCTTTTTTGTCGCTATTTGGAAAGTTCTTCCGATTTGCAGCGCTTTCTAGAGGCGCCGCATGTGAGTCTGCAATCCAGGAAGCAATTCATCACAAAAGCTCTCGGAACGCTGTTTCAACCGCAAACTTTAGAGTTTCTTGCGTTTCTGTTAAAGACCGAACGCATAAAAGATGTGCCGCAGATCCTGCGCGCCTTGGATGTGTTGCAGGATCGAAAAACGGCACAGCTGATTTCCCGCGATCCCATCCCTGAAGAGTTGATTCCCACCATTCAGGAGCACATTAAAGAAGCGATAGGTGAAGAGTATCAGATCGATCCATCGATCGACAAACGGTTGATCGGGGGATTTTTAATTAAAGCGGGCCATAAGTTATTCGATGGCTCAATCAAGCACAGCCTTACATTGCTTAAAAGACAATTAGGAAAAGAAACATGCAGTTAAAACCTGAAGAGATCTCCTGGGCTTTAGAAAAAGAGCTCGCACAATACAAAGAAACGCTTAAATTCGAGTCGGTCGGTTACGTGCAAGAGGTTGGCGACGGTATTGCGCAAGTGTATGGGCTCGATGACGTGATGATGTCAGAGCTCGTCGAATTCAACAACGGCACTTTAGGAGTGGTGCTCAACCTGGAGATCGACCACGTCGGGATCGCCTTGCTGGGAACCGAAGAAGGAATCAAAGAGCAAGATGTGGTCCGAAGAACTGGCAAGTTGATTCAAGTGCCTGTCGGTAAAGGGCTTTTAGGAAGGATTATCAATCCTTTGGGTCAGCCGCTGGATGGAAAAGGACCGATTGAAGCGGAAGAGTATTATCCCTTAGAGCGCAATGCGCCATCTGTTGTGCAGCGATCCCCAGTTGACAGCCCTATTGAAACAGGCATTAAAGCGATCGACTCGATGATCCCAATCGGACGAGGCCAGCGAGAATTGATCCTAGGAGACCGTCAGACGGGAAAAACTGCGCTGATCATCGACACGATCTTAAATCAAAAAGACAAGGACCTGCACTGCGTTTATGTAGCGATCGGCCAGAAGTCTTCCTCTATATCGCAGCTTGCCAAGCTTCTGGAAGAGCGCGGGGCTCTTAACTACACGACGATCGTAGCGGCAACAGCGAGTGCTCCGGCGGCGCTTCAGTACATTGCTCCCTATGCGGGAGCTGCCATCGGCGAATACTTCATGTACAACAAGCAGCACTCCATCTGCTTCTTCGACGATTTGACAAAACAAGCGCAGGCCTACCGCCAGCTTGCCCTTTTGCTTCACAGACCTCCAGGCCGTGAAGCGTATCCAGGAGACATTTTTTACCAGCACTCGCGTTTGCTTGAGCGTGCGGCAAGATTGGATAGTAAGCGCGGCGGCGGATCGATGACGGCAATTCCTGTCATTGAAACTTTAGCAAATGACATTTCCACCTACATACCGACCAACGTGATCTCGATCACCGACGGCCAGATCTTTCTTGAGGCAAGCCTGTTCAACGCAGGCGTTCGCCCCGCAATCAACGTCGGCCTCTCTACGTCGCGCGTGGGTTCCAGTGCACAAACTAAAGCGATGAAGAAAACGGCCAAAAGCTTGCGCCTCAACTTGGCGCAGTACCGAGAAATGGCGGCTTTTGCCCAGTTCGGCTCCGAGCTTGACGAGGAAACAAAAGCACTGCTGCGAAGAGGGGAGCGCATGGTGGAGCTGTTAAAGCAGGATAAGTACCAGCCTTATACTCTTGAAAATGAAGTGGCGATTTTGTACGTCGGCACTAATGGCTTTGTCGACGATATCCCTATGAACTTCATCCAGGCGTTTGAGAAAGAATTCCTTTTGTTCTTACGTAAAGACGATCCCGATCTATTGCAAGGAATACGGGAAACAAGAGATTTAAGCGAAGACTTTGAGAAGCGATTAAAAGCAGCTGCCACTACATTTAAACAGGAATTTATGCTCCGCCATGACATCTCTGCTTGAAATCAGAAACCGCATCAAATCGGTCCAAAACGTAGGGCAGATCACCAAAGCGATGGAAATGATCGCTGCAGCTCTATTGAAGAAGGCTCAGGTGCGTTCTCTCCATTCCCAAAAGTTTTTTTCCGCCTGGCAAACAGTGATGGATCGGTTTGAGCCGCATCTTCCCAGAGAGTTTCGAAAGGTTTTTTGTGAAAACCCTGCCGGCAAGAGCCTCTATCTCATCATCGCTTCAAATCGAGGGTTGTGCGGCAATTACAACAGCTCCCTATTCCGCTTTTCTGAGAAGCAATTGAAGGAAACGGTGAATGCGGAGCTTTACCTGATCGGCAAGCAAACAGTAACTCACTTTTCACGCCGAAGCTACCCTGTAAAAAAGCAACTCATTTTCGCTAAGGGAACGCCCGGTCCTGAAGAGATTGAGGCGCTAAGCAAGCAACTACTTAAAGCGTATTTGGCAGGTACATATAAAGACATTTTCGTGATGTACATGCACTCTCATTCCTTGACGTTAAGAGAGAGTGTGAAACAGCCATTTCTGCCGATCCGCTTGAGCGAAAAGAAAGAGAAGGTGATCAACTATATCATCGAGTCTGAACCGGGAGATCTCTCTGTAGAGCTGATTCCGAGATATCTGCAAAGTCAGTTGGAGATGATCTTCCGCAACGCCTTTACGGGGGAGCTTTCAGCCAGAAGCTTTGCGATGAAGAAAGCGACAAATAACGCGCGAGACATGGTGGACAGGTTGGTGTTGATGAGAAATAAAGTGAGACAGGCAAACATTACAAGAGAAATGATTGAAATCACATCCGGAGGAGCATTTTGATGAAAGAAGGGATCTTAAGGCAGGTGATCGGGCCTACAGTTGAAGTGGAATTTCCTTTGGATGCAATGCCGGACATTCTCAATGCCCTGAAAATCGTCGATGAGGAAAAGGGGATCGATGTCACTGCAGAAGTGATGATGCATAAAGGCGATGGCTTAGTGAAGTGCATCGCTCTCTCCTCGACAGACTGGTTAGAAAGAGGCATGAAAGTGATCGACACAGGAAAACCTGTGATGGTTCCTGTGGGACCGAATACTTTAGGAAGAATCTGCAACCTGCTAGGCGATCCAATTGATGAACTTGAACCGATTCCTTCCGATACGCCGCGTTCTTCGATCCATCAATTGCCGCCTCCCATTGAAGAACAGAAGACGGAAAACCAGATCTTCGAGACAGGGATTAAAGTGATCGATCTGCTAAGCCCGTACTTAAAAGGTGGTAAAGTGGGACTCTTTGGCGGAGCCGGCGTGGGCAAAACTGTCATCGTGATGGAGCTAATCCACAATATTGCCAAGCAGCACGGCGGTTATTCAGTCTTCTGCGGGGTAGGAGAGAGAACCCGTGAAGGAAATGACTTGTGGCTGGAGATGAAACAATCAGGCGTCTTGTCGAAAACAAGCCTTGTGTTTGGTCAGATGAACGAACCTCCGGGAGCAAGGCTTCGCGTGGGCTTGACAGGTCTTGCAATGGCCGAGTACTTCCGCGATGTGGCGCACCAAAACGTTCTGCTCTTTGTCGACAACATTTTCCGTTTTGTTCAGGCGGGTTCTGAAGTGTCTGCTTTGCTTGGCCGCATGCCTTCTGCTGTGGGTTATCAACCTAACCTCGGCACTGACATCGGTTCCTTTGAAGAGCGTATCGCTTCGACGAAGAATGGCTCTATCACTTCTGTTCAGGCAATTTATGTGCCTGCAGACGACTACACCGACCCTGCTCCTGCCACGATCTTTACCCACTTAGATGCCTCCACAACCCTTTCAAGACAAATTGCCGAACTCGGCATCTACCCTGCTGTCGACCCTCTGACTTCCTCTTCAAGGCTATTAGATCCAGCGATTTTAGGAGAGGAGCACTACAGCGTGTCCCACGGCGTAAAAAACATTCTGCAGCGCTATAAAGAACTTCAGGACGTGATTGCCATCTTAGGGTTAGATGAGCTTTCAGAGGAAGACCAGCAGTTGGTTTCCCGAGCGCGCAAAGTGCAAAAGTATCTCTCCCAGCCGTTCTTCGTGGCCGAGACCTTTACAGGCACAAAAGGACGGTATGTCCCGATCCAGGATACGATCAAAGGCTTTAAGATGATCTTGAATGGTGAACTGGACGATCTCCCGGAACAAGCCTTCTACATGGCAGGGCCGATTGAAGACGTCATTGAAAAAGCCAAAGGCATGAAAACCGCATGATCCGGCTGCAGATTCTAACTCCTGATGAAGTGAAGTTTGAAGGAGAAGTGAAATCCCTCACTGCTCCTGGCTTTGAAGGGGAGTTTCAGGTACTACCTCACCACGCACCCTATCTTGCACTATTAAAAGCGGGCCGCTTCACCTATCGCGACGCATCCAACGCGTCTCATACGATAGAAATCCATGGAGGTGTGTTTGAATTCTTTCAAAACAAGGCCACAGTCTTGCTTCAAAATCTGCATTAGACTTCAATGAAACCTTACGAAAGGTAGTCATTATGCAACCTATCCAAAGTCGTTTAAGTAGCGATAGCTCACTCAATCTGAAGAGCCGCCAAAGGCTAAAAAGCAGCAGATTGATGATCTGGAAAAGCTATCGTTGAATATGGGGGAATTGTGTATTTTGGCCAATGGATTGATGGTTTTTTCAAAGATAGTATCAATTGATATTTTAAGGAGAGAAAAGATGGTTCATTTGTTTTTACTACGTGCATTCAGCTTTTATATGGTTTTGTGTGCGTTTTTTTGTCATGCGACAGAATTTGGTTTCATCTCATACACTACGTATAACATTGGCGATGACATTCAAGCGTATGCAGCGAAGCGGTTACTCCCGGGTGAACATATTCCTGTCGATCGGGAGTTTATTGGAGTATTTGAACGCGACACCCCTTTACCAACATTAGTGAATGGATGGTACATGCACACAAAAGAGTATTTATGGTTGCGCAGTGACGTCCCTGCCCCTCAAAAAAGCTGGCCGCCATCTCCTTCGATCGATCCATTATTGATCTCTATCCATTTGTCAAAAGGCTTTATTCCATACGCTTTTTCCCCTGAAGCAGTCCAATATTTAAAAGACAACGGACCTGTGGGGGCGAGGGATCTGAATACGATGCATGAATTGCAGATGAGAGGTATCCCCAGTTACTACTCAGGTTGTCTTACGTTGACTTTAGACAATGAGTGCACGGAACGGAATGATATTATTTACGCAGTCGACTTGGATGATGCATGTTTAAAAAAACTGAAGTCCCTAACCACGTCGCCAATAGTTCGTTTGACCCATATCATGAATCGTAAAACCGCCTTTGATTCGAAAAAAAGAGAAGAGTTTATGCACGATCTTCTGGAGAAATACAAAAGAGCTAAAGCCGTCGTCACTACAAGGCTGCATGCTACCATGCCCTGTCTTGCCTTAAAAACTCCCGTGTTGCTGATAAAAGTATACAGTGATAAACGCTTTTCAGGTTTGCGTGATTTAGTGCGTAATTGTTCTCGAACAGAATTTCTCAAAGGAAAATACGATTTCAATTTTGATAGCCCGGAGCCTAATCCAGATGAATATCTTTCCCTGCGCGAGAATCTACTGCAGATTGTGAATAACTGGGTGAGTATGTATCAGTAGAGTTGTAAGGAGGCTTTCGTGGTTTCGCGTTCAAGTTCGAGTAACTTTTCGGAATCCTCCTCTTATTCCATGCTTACGATGGAGCAAGCGGAAAAGGTTAAAGCGCTGCAGCCGATGCCGCTGCACAAAATAGCTAAAAGTGAACGTTCTCATTCTTTGATGCGGCTTTTATCGAAAAAACCAAGATCCAAATCTTCTGATGAATTGATTCGCTATCAAGACGAAAAGAGATCGATCCGCAAAAGGTTCAGTCAATTCTTTTCCCGACAAGAAAAACAGATAGAACAACCAGATTTATCCGAGGATGTTTCTATGGTGTTTGAAAAAACCATTGTAGAGGGTTTAAACGATAGCAGTTGGACGGGGGATGAATCTGAAAATCCAATACATATGGGTGATCTTGCGATTTACTTTCGCGCTCCTGTGCAAAATCTTTTGAGTAGATTTAAAGACAAGACATTCATTCAGAATGAAGCCTATGAACATAGCGAAATGATCTCGCAAACTAAAGAAGAGCTTATCTTAGAGATTAAACGGTGTCAGGGAGACCTGAACAAGGCAAGAGACCCCAGCATTCGAAATAGTGAATTAGAATTATTGTTGGATGCACAAAATAGAATGGAAAAATTGCATTTATGCAATGGTCATTCCATGCATGGTAGACGTGGATCGGTTCTCAAGCCTCACCAACTTGAAATCCTGAGGCAAAAGTTAAAGATCGACCCTTTAACAGAGCCGGGACAGATTCTCGTCGTATACAAATGTACGCTTAAAGTCCTTAACACCAGAAACTTCTACAGGTTTCGGAAAGAGGGTCACATCAGATGCGGCGAATTAGATTTGCATTTTCTTACCACTCGCCAGCATCTGGAGCTTTTGGATTAGTGCACTAACTCTATTTAATCCATGCAGGAGTTTTTCTTAAATTTAAAGATGTCTCACGAAGCGATGAGTTTTTCTAATGTTAGAGCATCTTCGGCAAACTTGCGGATGCCTTCTGCGAGTTTTTCGTTAGCCATGGGGTTTTCATTCATCAGCCATCTGAACATTTTCTCGTCGACTTTCTGCGCGGGGATGTCCATCTTCTTCGCTTCTTCCGCATTGAGTTTTTTCTGGATGGGGGCGTCGGAACCATTCAGTTCATTCAGGAATTGAGGGGATATGGTTAAGAGATCGCAGCCTGCCAGCTCCAAGATTTCCCCTGCATTTCTGAAAGAAGCACCCATCACTTGCGTTTTGATGCCAAGCTTTTTGTAGTAGTTATAGATTTGTTGAACGGAGAGAACTCCTGGATCTTCTTGAGGTGTATAATCTCGATTGTTGGCTTTTTTGTACCAGTCTAAAATACGGCCGACAAATGGTGAAATGAGGGTGGCTTTAGCGTCTGCACAGGCAATGGCTTGAGCTAATGAGAACATCAAGGTCATATTGCAATGGATGCCTTCCTTTTCTAGCTCCTTTGCTGCCTGAGCGCCTTCCCATGTGGAAGCTAGCTTGATCAGAATTCGGTCTCTCGGCACGCCGGCCTCTTCATAAAGGCGTATCAATTCGCGCGCTTTATGGATGCTTCCTTCGATGTCATAGGAGAGGCGGGCATTGACTTCTGTTGAGACTCTTCCATCGACATACTTCAAAATTTCTGTACCGAAATTGACAAACAGCTTGTCCATGAGCAGCTCTTTTTTTGCTTCGCCGGAAAGGTTGGATTGGTCGGCGTAGTCTATTGCGCCCTGGATTAAATGTTTGTATTCAGGGTTTTTAGCTGCGGCCAAAATCAGCGAGGGATTGGTTGTGGCGTCTGTGGGGTGGTACTGTTTGATCGATTGGATGTCGCCTGTATCGATGACGATCGTGGTCATTTTGCGAAGCTGTTCAAGTTGTGTAGCCATAGGATTTACCCCGGGTTGATTTCGTTTAAAGGCTCAAAACGGAAAGAAACTGTAAAGGGATTGCCTCCGACCTTTAAGTCGAGGGAGGACTTCAGCCTGGTCAGCAGAAGTTTAAAAGGAATTTTCACCTGCTCTTTGCCCATGTCAATGCCAATAGAGGTATTGCCTAGGATTTCTTGCGAGAGGTGGATTTGTTTACAGAGTGCTTCGAACTTTTCAATTTGCCTGACCAGATTAGGATCGCTGAAAAGATAGGGCTGCCCGCATTCAGTGCAATGAATGGCACCTGTTTGATCTAGCTCAAATAGGGAAAAAGCTACGTCATGCCCGCACTTTTGGCACGGGAATTCTAAACTTTTACAACTTTGCATAAGTCATAGGATAACAGGAGTGATTTAGATAAGCAAGTTGCCGAATTTTTGTTAAAATCCGCTTTCGATTAAGATGCAAATTCTATGGATCGATCGCCATCTAAGCCTTTGACCGCAGAACAACTCGAAAAATTCAGGTCATACCTGGAACAGCAAGAGGCTAAATTGGCCGATTCGCTGCTCTTATCGACCGTTCCCCCTTCTTCATCTCTAGGTGTTGTGCACCTGCATGGAAGCGGCCATTTCCAATTAACCCAGGCTCTACAGTTCATCAGCCATCGCATCAAGGATTTAAAAGAGTCCGACACCATTCCAGGTGAATGGAAAATTGCCGTCACTTCTGCAAACAGCGCTCTCTGGAAGTTTTTAGAGGTGCTTGAGGAGGCAGTAAATGAACTGGTCGAGCATCTGAAAGCGGCAAAGATGGGGGAGTGGAATGAAGAGTTTTATTCCATTTCATTGAAATTCAAGGAGTTGATCTCCCACCGCATTGAAGATGCGATCTGGCTCTATCGTAGACTGGAAGAGCTTTACCTCACTTATCGAGCGACCTGCCAAAAACAGAGAAATCTCTGGGCAATCTTTGGAAAATTGTGGTCGCCATTTACCACAATTCTGGACAAACAGGTTTTGAATCGACTCTTCAAAGCAGAAGAAAATCTCAGTGCGCAATTTAAATTGTTTGCTGTTGGTTATGAAACATTTAATACATTTAAGAAAGAGTGCGGCGATGCGGAGAAAAAATGGGGGCACATGAGCTGCTTCCAGGAACTTTCAGAGGGCGAACAGAGCCTATTTTTAAAGTTATTTCGCTTTTTGACAATCTGGGAAGGAAACAACAAGAAAAAATTTCTCGAACCGGAAAGTTTGATCTCAGCCATTAAGTCATTAGCTAAATCGGGCACTGTAACCTTGCTCTACCGCGAGTATTACAAAAGCATAAAGATCGCTCTGTTTGACTTAAGCGTTGCGTTTCAGGCAAGTTTAGATACTTCCTGCGTTCCAAAAGTAAAGCAATTGAAAAAAGAGCTTCTTGCGTTGGGAGGACAAGTCTCAGCCTATCGGGAAATCCTTTTACGAGGCGATCCCAACCCTTACGTCAGATCGCGCTGGAGTGTTTCAGAGTGGACATTGGGCCCAGAGCCGCGCAAAACTAAAGATCTTCTACAGTTGATTTACGACATTGAAATGATGGACCGTTGGTTTGATCAGCTCGTCCACTCCATTGAGAAAGAACCGATCTCTCAGCGCTCTTTGAAAAAAGCGTACTTGCAGAGACAGATTGGAGAAGTGTTTCATGAGATGGGTCAACCTCTTGCATCGAGAAACATGATGCAGGCAAAATGCGATCGATTGATCGAGCTCTTAGAAGGAATGGATGAATTAAGCGGCAGCATGGGCATCTCACACGAAGAGTTCGCAGACTACCTCTTAAAAGCTCTCTCACTGGATACACGCCACTTGGTGCTGTTCGACAACCCCAAGTTCGAAGAGTTATTCCTGATCCATGAAGGCTTTATTTCGCACATCACAGACCTTTCACATGAAAAACGTTCCAAGCTCTTTAAGCAGTCTATTCAACACATCTCCTACTGGCTCAAAGAACACGAAGTGATGCGCCATGAAAAAGAGATAGACATAGACGAAGGAGCCATCCAGGAAGAGTTCCAAAAGCTATTTGCCGCTGTGCAAAGAGGTGATCTCCCTCAATCCGGTGCAAAGGAATCCTACTTCGAAATGCTCCTGGAGTACCGCTTCCAGTTCAGCAAGTTCTTCTACAACATCAAAAAATATGAAGAAGAGGGAAGGCTTATCCGCAAACACTTCCAGTTTGTGGATCAATACCTAGAATCCATTGAAAAGACCTTGCGCCAAGAACCCACCCTGTCATCCTTTTTTAGATAAACTCTTACCCGTAATTCGAATGAACAAATTAAATACAATTTCGGGCACGGGCACGGGCACGGGAAAAGCAGTAGGTGGGCCTGAGTTAGTGACAATGGGAGCTGCTGCTGCCGCTGTTACTGCCGACGGCGGCGATCATGCCGCCGATCATTAGCACACCGAGAGCGATGCCGACGCCGATATAGCAGGCTTCACGGCAGCTAACGTAGGCGCAGCCTTCGTAAGGATCGCATAGATCGGCTGAGCAGAAGGAGCTAATCAAGAGAAAGCTGAGAAGAGATCGTTTAATCATTGGTGAACTTTTTAAAATGTTTATCGAAATTCTCATAATGCACATCAGCTGAGTATCTGCCAATGGAAATGTAGATCGGTTTTCTTTCCGCAATAGCATTGAGGAGTTCGGTTTCTGCATCTGCTGGGAGTCGCAAGCTTTGGCCTCCCTGGAGCAGGGTAGCTTCTACTAAGGATTCTTGTCCGTCGAGCTGGATCATTACGTCAACTTTGTCGTTTCTGTTTCTTGTGAAGGGGATGCCGTAGCCGTTAAGGTAGATGCGTTTATCATCATTTGTACGCTGTAATTCTATTTCAAGGTCTTTAAAGGAATTGGAGCCGGAGAGAATGAGTACTGAATGTGTATCGGAGCCGCAAACGGTATCGCAATACCATCTGGAGCCTTCCTGTTTACTACATGCTGCCAGTAAAAGAAAAAGGGCGCAAAATTGCGCCCTTTTAAGCATATGCTTAGGTCTCCGCATCTGTCAAATTAGTGGCAGTGACCGTGTGAGCTGTGGCTATCTTGTAGGGCCACTGCAACGATTGCAACTAGTGCGATTGTACCCAACGCGATAGCTGGAGTGAGGCATGGAGCCTGACGGCAATCATCATACCCGCATCCTCCGCAATCTGTGGAGTAAGTTGCAGCTTCAACAGTGTGACAGGATAAGCCCACCATTGCAACTGTGGCGCCCAGTGCAATGAGTTTTTTCAAGTGTTTCATTAGAGTACTCCTTATATACATGCATACTTCAAGTTTTTTGCATTCACACATTGTATCGCACAGAAATAAAATTTTGCGCAATTGTTTTCTTTCGTTTTGTTAATTTTTCTCCTCGCCTTGTTCTGGTATACCTCTCAGCTGGAAAGATTGTAATGCTTTAAAAAAGACGGGATAGTATTTTGAAAACTCTTCTTTTAAAGAGGAAGCCGTAAGTATATAAACCACAGAATCTTTTTTCAGGATCATGTGCATCATTCTTAAATTGCCCCATTGGCTCTTCATGTCAAGTTGAGAAAGACTTCCGGGCCCTGCCTTTGTTTGAACTGTGCCTAAGTCTCTCCAGGTATCTCCTTGAGAACGGTTGAAATCTTGAACAATTTTCAAATAGTCTTTCAAGCTACCTTGAAATTCTTCATACCCTAAATTGATCGAAGGAGGCATCTCTTTAGATGATTTGCCAACGACCATCAATTTTACACTTTTTGGAAGGGATTTTTGGTCGGCAACTTGCCATCCTTCCGGTATGTCAAAGGATGCTTGCGTCTCTGCAAAACAGCTTAAGTTAATTAATATGCAGAGAATGAATGCTCGAAATGTGTAATTCATGCGATTGCCTCATTGCAAATTTAATCTAAATGCGAGATAACTATGTTACAAACGCAACTTTTAGGTCAAAATATGAAAACGCTCGACACCGACCAAGATAAAATCAAAAAAATCTGCGAAGCCTTGAAAAAAGATACGTTAGAGCCTGCAGAAAAAGAAGCCCTAAGGATTGTCGAGGAGGCCAAAAACGAAGCAAATCAAATCATCTTGAATGCGGAAGACGAAGCCGAAAAGATCGTTAAGCGGGCGCATGGTGAGATGGATAAAGAGCGAAGTGTGTTTCAGTCGTCTTTATCTCAAGCTGCTAAGCAGGGGATCGAACAGATCAGACAAGAAGTGCAAAACAAGCTTTTTAGTCCTGAACTGGAAAAACTGGTTGTCAAGGACACGGCTAACCCTAAAGTCATTGCGATGATCGTCGAAGCGATCATAAAGGCAGTTGAAAAGCAGGGTTTGAGCGGTGATTTGCTCATGGCTATCCCAAAAGAAATATCTCCTCAGGCTGTCACCTCTTTGTTGCATGAATCTGTGCTGCAGCGTTTAAAGACGGATAGCATCGAACTCGGCTCGTTCAAAGGCGGCGCTAAAGTACGCCTGATCGACAAGAGAATGACCTTAGAAATGACAGATGAGACCTTAAAAGAGCTGATTGCATCGTTCATCAGCAAGGATTTCAGAAAATTCATTTTTGGAAATTAAAGCATGAAAGGATATTTCTTTCTTGTTACTTCACTTCCGCAGCTCCATCTAGGTAACCCTCTTGATATTTCCTGGGATGAGTTGACGTTTTTATTAACTTCAAACCTGGATAAGTCAGACTACAACCAAGTTAAAGCGTTAAGGCTCTATTATGATCTGGAAAATATTCGCTCATTTTGGTCCGGATTTCCTTTAAGCCGCTTTGGTAATTTCAATGAAGTGGATTTAGAGCAGGCATTAGTGGCCCGTTTGGGTTTGCCCAGCTATGTTTATGATTTTATGGCTCGCTATGATTCAAAGGAAGAGCGCCTAAAGCATTTCAGTCTGCTATTCGAAAACTACTTTGAAGAACAACTCCATGCAAGCGGTTGGTTTTTGACGCAAGTCTTTAAGATGGTGAGAGATGTCAAAGTAATCTTAACCGCGCTCAGGGCTAAGACCCTTGGAAAGGATCTGCTTGCTGAATTGCAATTCCAAGACCCTCAGGATTCTTTGATTGCAGACATATTAGCACAAAAAGATGCAAAGTCCTACGACCCTCCGGAAGAGTACCAAGAAGTGAAACATCTATATGAAACCCACTCAGAGTCTCCTTTGGAACTGCAAAAAGCTCTTCTTCAGTACCAGTTCCGCAAGGTAGATGAGTTGATTGGATTGCATATATTCACTCTAGATGCTGTTTTAAGCTATGTTTACAGGTGGATTTTAGTGGAACGTTGGTCTGATTTAGATCAGCAGAAAGGCAAAGAGATTATTAATTCAATTGTTCAAGGTGTTGCATGAGTCAAAGTACGACAGTAAAAGAGACAAAAAAAACGACAGCGCGCGGTCAGGTAAGCAAAGCGTTTGGCAACCTGCTCCAGGTGACATTTGACGGTAGCATCCGCCAGGGTGAGGTGACATATGTTGAAGTGGAAGGGAAAAAGCTCAAAGCGGAAGTGATTGAGATCCTGGGCAATTTGGCTAAAATCCAAGTGTTTGAAGACACTAGAGGCGTCGAATTTAAGACAGAAGTGGAGTTTACAGGAGAGCTGCTTGAAGCCGAACTCGGACCTGGATTGCTGACCTCAATCTTGGATGGTTTGCAAAACCCTCTGGAAGAAGTCGCTAAAGTGTCCGGCTATTTTTTGCCGACAGGACTTTACCTATCTCCTCTGGATCGAAAGACCAAGTGGGACTACGAACCTGTAGCCCGCGTAGGTCAGACGTTGAAGCGTGGTGACATGATCGGCACAACTCAAGAAGGCCGCTTCACTCATAAGATCATGGTGCCATTTTCTCTCTACGGCGAGTACAAGATCACCTGGGCAATCGCTAACGGTTCCTACAACATTGACACAGTGGTAGCAAAAGCGACAGATGCAGAAGGACGAGAACATGCTTTTACGATGACACAAAAATGGCCCATCAAAAACGCTCTGATGCAGGGCGATAAGGTAAAGCCGGTGGAGATGATGGATACAGGCGAAAGAATCATCGACACACAGTTTCCAGTGGTCAAAGGCGGGACATTTTGCTCTCCTGGGCCATTTGGCGCAGGAAAGACGGTTCTACAGCACCACTTATCCAAGTATTCTGCTGTGGATATCGTGATTGTGGTCGCGTGCGGCGAAAGAGCGGGCGAGGTCGTGGAGATGTTGAGGGAGTTTCCGCATTTAACAGATCCACACACAGGCGAAAGCTTAATGAAGCGCACAGTGATCATCTGCAACACATCCTCGATGCCGGTAGCGGCTCGTGAATCCTCCATCTATTTGGGGATCACGATTGCCGAATACTACCGCCAAATGGGGCTTGATATCCTTCTCCTCGCGGATTCTACATCGAGATGGGCGCAAGCGCTCCGCGAGATGTCCGGCCGCCTTGAGGAGATTCCGGGAGACGAAGCGTTTCCAGCGTATCTTGCCTCGCGCATTGCGGAGTTTTATGAAAGATCTGGTGTGATTAGCTTAAGCGATGAGTCGACAGGTTCGATTACCATCGGTGGTGCAGTTTCTCCTGCAGGTGGTAACTTCGAAGAGCCGGTCACACAAGCAACATTAGCTGTAGTGGGAGCCTTTTTAGGCTTGTCTAGAGAGCGTTCTGATTCACGTCGCTATCCGGCGATCGATCCTTTGATCTCCTGGTCGAAATACGTCGACACTGTGGGCAAAGAGTTGAACCATCAAGTGCCTGAGTGGAGCGACATGGTGAAGCGTGCGAATACATTCTTGTCCAAAGGCAATGAAATCGGCCGCAGGATGGAAGTGGTAGGGGAGGAGGGCACCTCTATAGACGATATGCAGATCTACTTGAAGGGGGAACTGTACGATTTCAGCTACCTCCAGCAAAACGCTTTTGACAAAGAGGACGCCTACTGCCCATTGAAGAGGCAAATGGAGCTTTTCCCGCTGATCAACCGCATTTTTGTGAAGAAATTCACTTTTGCATCGCACGATGCTGCAAGGGAGTTTTTCCTGAATCTTCAGAACAAGCTGAAGAACATGAACTTTATGCCGTTCAATTCGGAGCAATACCGAAATGAATTCAATCAGATCGAAGAAACGATTGAGCTCGCCAAATAGAGGAACCTATGAAAACTGTATATGACCGCATTAACAACATGCGCGGGAACTTGATCACAGTGACCGCGGAAGGCGCAAGCTTGGGAGAGCTAGCTCAAGTGCACCTGGCTGACGGACGGAAGATTTTTGCTTCAGTCTTGAGAATTGACGGGGATCAGGTGACATTGCAGGTGTTCAAGAATACGCGCGGCATCTCAACCGATGACAAAGTGACCTTCTTAAGCCGCGAGATGCAGGCAACCTATGGCGATGCGCTCTTAGGTAGGCGTTTGAACGGAGCCGGTGATCCTATCGACGGCGGTCCCAAGATCATTGGAGAAGCGGTCAATATTGGAACCACTTCGTTCAATCCTGTGAAGAGAATCATTCCAAGAGAGATGGTGCGCACCAATATTCCGATGATCGATATGTTCAACTGTCTTGTAAAGTCGCAGAAGATTCCTATCTTTTCTATTCCTGGCGAGCCTTACAACCTGCTGCTGATGCGTATTGCCAACCAGACAGACGCTGATGTCGTAATTATCGGCGGTATGGGATTGACGTTCAAAGAATATCAAGCTTTTATCGATAACGCTGAGTCTGCAGGTTCAATGAATAAGACGATCATGTTCATCCATAAAGCCACAGACCCAGCTGTAGAATGCCTACTTGTGCCTGATATGGCGCTTGCTTGCGCAGAAAAATTTGCGGTAGAAGGCAAGGATGTGCTGGTTCTATTGACCGACATGACCTCTTTTGCGGATGCGATCAAGGAGATTGCGATCACAATGGATCAGGTGCCAT
>JBKEAL010000045.1:0-4086 GCA_047972195.1 Parachlamydiaceae bacterium | reverse complement strand
TTTTTTGTGTCTCTCCGAAAAAATTCCCTCGCACTTATATTTTAATATAAAACTTCAATTTTAAAATTAAGTGTATGAAACAAAAACTATTCGAAGCATTGAAAACAAAGTTTGTTGGTGTCGATGCTCAGATACTCGACCGGATAGCCACTAAAAAGGCAGAAGGTCAAACGGACGAAAGCCAAATACCTGCAATTATTGAGGGAGTTAGTTTTCAGGACGTACTTCAAAGTTATGGTGATTCCCGAGCAGGGGATGCTTCCAAAACCGCAGTTACCAACTACGAAAAGAAGCATAACCTAAAAGACGGCAAAACCATTGAACAACCGGAACCAACTCCTACACCACAGCCGGAACCACCGAAGCCGGATGACACTCCAGCATGGGCTAAAGCTTTGATCGATCAACACAAATCTCTCACTGAGAAGATCGCTTCAATCGAAAACAAAAGCACATTGGAACAGCGGACGGCAGCCATTCAGGCAAAGGCAAAAGAGTATGGTATTCCTGAATCTCAAGCAAAGAGGTACAGCATTCCAGAAGATGTGGACTTAGACGAGTATTTCAAGGACGCAAAGCAGGAGCTATCTAACCTTGGATTTAAAGATGCAAAAGCACCTGAAAATCCAGAAGTTGAGATCAAAAAAGAGAGCGAGTCGATTGCTGCTGCAATCAATGCTCAAACAAAAGAAATTGTTGAACAGACTAAAAAGTAAATTATGTCAGCAGGATTTAAGTATAACTTAACCCCGGAACCATCTATCGAAGAACGATACGATGTGAGTACTGGAGTCCGTCGTCGAGGACCTTACAGGCTCGACACAACCTATCTGAACATTGGCGATAATCTGCCTTCGTTTATTCCCATCGCAGCTGATCTCAAAAACAAAAAGTGCTTAGTTGTCCGTAATGTGCAAGTAGTTGAAGCATACGTATCGGGAGCTACTTCACTAAAAATCAAGAAAGGATCTTATGTGTACACAGGAATGTACATCGGTAATGGTGCGAAAGGTGCAACCGTATCAGCTATCAATAAGTCAGATGCAAAGTTTGATGTATTGACAATCACTGATTTCGGAGCAAACCTTGCTATCGGTGATGTTCTTTTCGAAGCTACGGCAGTCGCCGGTACTACTCCGAAAAATGTAGCAAACTCTGCACTCTATGAGAGCCGTAAAGTAGAAGAAGGTAATAATCTGGTAGCCTTGCTATCGGTAGCCAGAGAGATTGAGCCTGATAAACTCATTGTTCCTTTCTCAGCAAAGGACAAAGAGAAGCTGGGTAGTGATTTTCAATTTAACGAATAAGGAGGATAAGAAATATGATGTTAACTATTGAAACTCTATTTAATGACCCGAACATCGTTTCGGCAGTTATTGACCGCGTGACACAGACACGCAAGGACGTGATATACTGGCAACAGTATCTTGACTTCCGCAGAACGACTACCCGTGTATTCAAAGACTACATTGGTACTGTTACAGGTGTAATGGCGGGTTCGATCAATTCACGATATGGTGAAAAACCAATCCGCGAACGTCGGAATATTGGTTCGGGATATGGCGAAATCGCTTATTTAGGTGATCGTTACCAAATTTCTATCGACCGTCTTTCTGAATTGCAGGACTTGGTAGATAAATACAATGTCGCTAAGCCTGTAGATCAAAATGCAGCCTTAAAAGAGATTGTCGATTTCATATACGACGATTTCCGTCAGATTCTGTTAGCTGCTCATAAACGTATGGACTTGATTGTCGGAGCTCTTATCATGACCGGTAAGGCCACAGTGAAGAATAAGGATAAACGTGCCGATGTGAACGCTCCCGACTTGTTGGACATTGATCTTCCGTTTAAGTTTATCACTCCTGAGGTTGCTGTCAAAACGAAGTTTATTTCGTATCTGCAAGATCAGCTCAATCAGTTGAAAGCGGAATATGGTGTATTCTCTAAAATGATCATGACACGTGCCACATTTGCTAAAAACATCGTTGGAAGTCCTGAATTGGGCGATAAGTTCAAAATGATCTTAGGACAGCGTGAAATGTTGGCAAGTACATCTCTGGTTACTTCCGATTTAGCATCTCAGGTATTTACAGGCATAGGACTTCCTGCTATCGAGATCAAAGAAGATTATGTTATTGACCAACAAGGTGTCAATCAACAAGTTTATGCTGACGATCGCATCACCTTGTTACAGCAAGATAAGATCGGCCATATGCGTTTCCATACTCCGTATGAGGCCGTCGATCCGATCCATGGCCGTACTTACAGCAAGTCGGAAGGTGATATGCTAATCTCTCAGATAAGGGATAACAACGGTCGTTATCTTGAATATACCGCCGAATGGATTCCGCAAATAGCTAATCCGAACCGGATGGTGAACTTCGATTTGTCAACCATGAATGAAATTGAGGAGGGCTAAGTATGAAAGTCAAAGTCTTAAGGGTTTTCCGGGACAAGTACACGAAGGAATTGTACTCTGTCGGCATAGAACTTGAGTTCGAAGACGAAGCCCGCATAGAGGATTTAACCTCTCGCGGGTTGGTTGAAGCTATTGAGGATAAAACGGGCAATGATCCTGTGTTGATTCCTCTTTTTGAAGAAGAATTTGAAAAGAAAACGGTGATTAAAGCATTAAAGTCTGTCGGAGAATCAGCTGCATGGAACATTAAAGATGAAAATCTGATTGCCAACATAGCTGCTTTGGATGAAGAAAAGACGAGTGCCTTGAAAGCAGCTTTAGGAATCGAGTAATGACTATCCAAGAGTACATAGAACAGAAATTTCAGTCCTTCGGCATTGAGTTGTCTGGGGCTGATATTCTGGATATCTCACTCAATAGCGGATTAGGTATCGATGAAGATATATCAGGTGATAATATCAACCCTCTAACTGTTGCTATTGTAAAATTCATACCTGACTTACTGTTTCGATATTCATCTTTCACAGAAGGTGACTTATCTATGTCTTGGGCTGATATGAAAGAGAAGATTACAGCGTGGTATTCTTTGCGATGCTCTGAGTATGGACTTGAGGATAAACTTAGTGATAAACCAACTGTAAATTTTTGGTAATATGCTTCCTTATAACGGACATACAGCAATAGTAACTACTGAAATCGACGGACATCTTGAAAATGGTGAGTGGGTTGAAGGTTCTAAGCAAGACCTCATAATTAAAGGTCGTTATAAACCTGGCAATAATGGGAACCAAACCGTCAAAAATAAAGACGGTGACGAAGTTATTTACAAAGGCAGGTTCATGACTTCAACCCCAATCAATAAAGATGCTGTAAGACTTCTTGTTGCATCGAAAGGTGTTGAAGCTCCAATTATCAATTGGTATCCGTATGACTCTCATACCGTAATTTATATCTGACATGGCAAGAAAAAGCGGACTTACTCCTCTTTGGAAGAAAAGCGATATCCGGAAGTTATTTGATAAGCTTGGCGAGAGAGCTGAGTTTATTATAATGGACATATTGCAACGCACAGGAGAAGAGTTTGTAAAAATTGCACGATTAGAAGGTAATTATATAGATCATACAGGTAACCTTCGTTCTTCGATTGGATATGTGATAGTCAAGGACGGTAGTATTGTCGGTAGAAACTTTCAAGTATCGGAACAAGCAGGAACAGACAAACAGACCGGTAAAAGAGAGGGCGAACAGTTGGCAATGGATCTTGTGAGAACCTTTTCTAAAGGGTATGTGATGATTGGTGTTGCTGGTATGAAGTACGCTATATTCGTTGAAGCGATGGAGAATAAAGATGTTCTAACTCGTGCAGCTGATAAAGCAGACGACTTCATCAAGAAACACAGCCGATTATTATTTAACAGATTAGCAGCTTAATCATGGCAAAAGTAGGTGTTGAATGTATTATACAGGGTATTATCTATACCGCATTAGCTTCTTCAATTGAGGGGTTTGTTATTACTCAAGGTCCATCAAAAGATGGTGAAACCGAAAATCATAAAACAATAATACCCATTATTGAAAATGATAAATCTAATGTAAAGAAACTCATATATAATGTGAATTATTTTGTCAAGAAAAATGATAAAGGAATGAAAAAAAAAAAAGAT
>JBKEAL010000025.1:0-4103 GCA_047972195.1 Parachlamydiaceae bacterium | reverse complement strand
CATTAGTCTTTCAAGAACCAATTTTCCAAGTTCGTCATTTGAACCGATCTTTGAATAATAAAATAGCAGGATAGGCAGGATCCGCCTTCGGCTTACAGGATGGAGAATGAGATGAACTCGTCATTTAACCTTAAATTGTGGCCATATAATTTGCTTCTCAGTTAATTTTCAATATCCTGCCGCCGAAGGCGATCCTGCCTATCCTGCTTTTTTCAAGTCAAAAAATCCTAATGTCGAGACAGAGATCACAGAGAGGGATAAAATCGCTCTTTGCCATACAAATGGTACGCCTTTTCGATCACATCGCTTCTAAAATAAGGACTCAGGTCATTTGCAGTGCGTAGGTCAACTTGACGTCCGATAATATCCTCTAGCTCAAATTGCAATTCAGAAATACCTAACAACCCGGGCACATGATTAGTTTCAAATTCTACCAAAAAATCAACGTCGCTTTTTTTACGAAAACGGCTAGTCAAAACTGAGCCGAAGAGTGCAAGTTTTCGGATGTGATTTTTAGTGCAAAACCTACGGATTTTATGGATTGGAATATCAATTTTTGGCTGCATATAATTTCACCTTTCACTTGACATCAGAATAGTAGAACATCTATTTACTTTTCAAGATTCCTATGAGGTCTTGAGGATCAAGATAGTTCCTTCGCAGGCCCTATCCTGCAAGCCGAAGGCGGATCCTGTCTATCCTGTTATTTTGTATTTGTAATCCGAGCGATTATTTGTAAGTAACCTTATTTTGGTTCAAAGCATTTTTGAAAGCTTGTTCAGTGGCTCTTAAAGCTTGTTGCCAGACAATGTCAGCTAATTCTTCGTCGCCAAATTTTTTAGGACGCAATTCATTCACTAGATCTGCTGCGGCTAATTTCGCGAAGAGATCGACCAGATCTCCTCCGGCGAATTTTTCTCTAGCAAGCTTCGCGATCGCTTGTGTGACACCCCTGTTCTCAAAAAAAGCAGTTTTAAGTACAGGTGTATTCGCAATGATCTTCTCAAGCAGATCCTCCCGAGGAACTTGTAAACTCATGAAATTTCTCCCAAATCAATTTTTGTCAGGGCGATTTGATGGGCAGGATGACTCCGCAGCCTACGCGTGCGCCGGCATCGCCTGTGGGTTGGGTTTTAAAGTCGTCCGCTTTTTCGTGGACGATGACGCTTTTGCCGAGAATCGATTTTTCTCCATCGAAGCGGATCACGGTGTCCACTCTTTCAAGAGTGGCGTGGCCGTTTTGATCGGCGACAATGTTGCCGAGGTCACCTACGTGGCGTTTTTCGGCATCGGGGGCTGCGTGAGGCTCATTGGCGGGATTGAAATGGGCGCCGGCTGAGGTGGCGTCTGGGGCTGAGCAGTCGCCCTTTTCATGGATGTGGAAACCGTGAGTGCCGGGCTTTAAACCGCTTAATTCGGCGACCACGCGGATTCCGTCTTTTTCTTGAATAAAGACTACGCGTCCTGACACCCCGCTGTTGGAAGCGGGGTGGATGTCCGCTGCCGCTTGTTTTAGGGCCTCAGCCTGCAATGATCCTAATAGGCACAGGGATGAAACCCAGACTACGGCGTAGCGGTGCATATTATCTCTCCATGTTTCCATTTGGTCTTGACGACTGCTGGCCATTACCCATATTTGCCGGCGCATCTTTTGTCATCTGGCCATTTTTCTCTGCGTCTTTATGCTCTTTATGACCTTCCATTTCGCAACCTGCAAACAGCAAGCCCATTGTGCTCAATAAAACGAGTGATTTTTTCATAGTCCCCTCCTTGGGAAGTAAAGATTCGCTCTAAATTTAACCTAATTAAGCTAGGAATTATTTACAAATTTTTTGAAATCTTCCTCTGTGAGGATAGAAACGCCTAAAGTGAGCGCTTTCTGGTATTTACTTCCAGGATCTTTGCCAAGCAGGAGATAGTCCGTCTTTTTGCTGACGCTATCTGTGACTCGTCCTCCCCGCTCTTTGATCAGCTGCTCTGCTTGTAAACGGGTGAACGTTTCAAGCGTTCCGGTTAAAACAAACGTTTTTCCTGAAAAGGGATGGGAAGCGAATTCAATGGACTTTGGAGCTTTTGGTTGAACGCCTGCCGATAGAAGAGCATCGATCTCGCCCTGATGGATGGGAGCTTCGAAAAATTCCAAGATTGCATCGGCGACCTTTTCACCTATCCCCTCAATCCGCAAGAGCTGCTCTTTGGAAAACGTGCGGAGGTTTTCGATCGTTTCCGCTTTGATTGCCAAAAGATCAGCCGTTTGCGCCCCAATATGGCGTATCCCTAAGGCAAAAATAAATCTGCTGAATGCGGGATGCTTGGAAGCTTCGATGCTCTTTAAGAGATTATCGATCGACTTTTCCTTGAAGCCCTCCAGCTGGGCAAGTTTTTCACGGTCTAGGTGGTAGATGTCCGAGGGGGCTTTGACAAACCCCTTGTGGAATAGCTGCTCCGCAACCTTCTCACCGAAGTTTTCGATATCCATCGCATCCTTTGATGCAAAGAAAATGATGCGCCTTAAGCGCTGCTCAGGGCAGTGCAGGCCGTTCGGGCAGCGGTAGGCCACCTCTCCTGCCGCTTTAACTACTTCCGCTCCGCAGCTTGGGCACTGCGCAGGCATTTTCCAAGGCGCTGTATGCGCAGGCCTTAATGGAAAAATCACCTCGACCACTTTGGGGATCACATCACCCCCCTTTTCAATGATAACGGTATCGTGGATGCGGATGTCTTTCCTTTCAATCTCTTCGCTATTGTGCAGTGTAGCGCGTGCAATCGTAGAACCGGCTAAAAATACTGGTTCGAGCTCAGCGACCGGCGTGAGCACTCCAGTCCTGCCCACTTGAACGGTGATGCCTAAAATCTTTGTTTCTGCCTGATTGGCTGCAAATTTGTACGCTACAGCCCATCTGGGGCTCTTTGCGCTGGAACCTAAAGCTTCCTGTTCTTTCAATGCATCCAGTTTGATCACGATGCCATCGATATCGTAGCTTAAATGGGATCGCAGATGATGGATCTTATCGGCAAAAGCAAAAATTTCATCGACCGATCGGCACAACTCAAAGTGCTCAAGTACAGGCAAGCCGATCTCCTTCAAATACTCGTGCGATTTATGCTGGGAGGTGAGCTGCTTGCCCCGCAGTTCTGCGATGCCATAAAATACACAGGAGAGCTTCCTCTTCTGGACGTCTCGTGGGTTTAGCAGCTTTAAAGACCCTGCTGCCGCATTTCTCGGATTGGCAAAGAGAGCCTCACCTTCCCTCTCCTTTTCTGCATTGAGCTGTTCGAAATCTGCGTGCTTCATGAACACTTCACCGCGCACTTCCAAAAACTCCGGAAGATGTTTTCCATATAATTTCAATGGCAATGAAGCTATCGTGCGCATATTATTCGTGATGTCATCCCCTTTCTGCCCATCACCTCTTGTAACTCCTTGCACAAACTCCCCATTCACATAGCGGGCAGAGATGGCAATTCCATCCATTTTAAGCTCGACAGAGAACTCCGGATGGTGCGACTCTGTCAATTTTACTACGCGTTTGATGAACTGCTCAACCTCCTCTTTGCTATAAGTATTGGCTAGAGAGAGCATGGGGATGCGGTGCGTCACTGGTTTAAATCCGCTGGTCAAGGCCTCGCCCACTCTTTGGGTTGGAGAAGCGGAAGAGACCCACTCAGGATGCTCTTTCTCCATATTTTCCAGCTTCTTCAATAGATGATCGAAAGTTTCATCGGAGATTTCCGGGCTGTGATCGACGTAGTAGAGCCTGTTATGTTTTGCGATCTCTTCACAAAGAGAATCGTATTCTTCGCGCGTTGTCATGAATAATACACCTGAAAGATCATTGTAGAAAGGGGGGCCAATTGAAATGTCGCTTGTTGTCCGTTAACGTCGACAAAAGCATTCGTTTTTCCGGATCCGCCATAGGCTTCAGCGTCGGAGTTGAATAGTTCCACCAAACCTCTTGCATTCGGCACGTGGAGATGATAATTCTTCACGTAATTTGGAGAGAAGTTGTGCACGCACAGCAGCTGTTCGCTGCGGCTTCTTCTCATATAGGCAATCGCATTGTTTTTCACATCGGAAAAGTCGATCCATTCAAAAGTGGAAG
>JBKEAL010000015.1:0-12228 GCA_047972195.1 Parachlamydiaceae bacterium | reverse complement strand
TTATTAAAGTTGATCTGGCTATTGTATATGCCTGCCCTCTCCAGAGCAGACTTCACATCGTGCAACACATCCTCTTCGACAACGACCTGTTTGCTCAAGCGGTCGAGGTAGGGGAAGTTGGTCGTAATGTATTCATAAAGCTGTTCTGCCTGTTTTCTCGTGGCCAAGTTTCCGGTCAACACAAATTGGCCGGGTGAAGGAGTTTGAAGAGTGATGGCTTTCCAGTTGGGATTTTTGTTTAATACCTGGTTCATTTCAATCCAGACATATTCGTCAATGATGATGCCGGTATCATCGATACTCTTGATCATGGGCAGTGCTTGCAAAGCATAGATGAGCTGCGTCTTATCTTGAGAGGTAAGCAGGTGTCCAAAAATTACCAAACGTCCGGTGGCTTTATTGAACGAGTATTTTAAAGAAGGGTAGGCGTTGGAGGTAAATACCTCTCCCAAAGCTTTGTCGGGGTCGATCTCTTCTTTTACAATCACCGGTTGGCTTTTGAATAAAGTTGCGGTTCCCAAAGCTACGACCACAAAAAGGCCCGTGACAATAGCAATGAACAATAGATGAGCGGTCGATTTTTCAGGCACGTGCACCGGAATAGGCTCATTTGCAGCTATTTCATCCGTATTAGCGTCATCTTCCTTGTCTGAAGACTGTTTTTGCAATACTTTGACAATCGAAGGAAGTAGTGGAGAGATGATTGTGTGCATGCTTCCATCCCGGTCGTAGATGACGAAGCTCGTAGTGCCCATTGTGATAATCGTGTTTGGATTGACTTGCATTTTATCAGCGATCACTTCGCCGTCCAGCAATGTCCCATTGCGGCTTTTTAGATCTTCAATAAAAATGGAATCATCTTCTTTGATAGACAATCTGGCGTGTTGTCTTGAAACGCTTGTATCGTGAAAGACGATGTCGCAGCTGGCAGGATCTGTGCCGATGATGTAGGTTGAGCCCGGCTGCATCGAAAACTCAGCGCCATTGTTTGGTCCCCCGATGACTTTGAGAAGCCATCTTCCTTGCTCAAGAACTTCAAAATGCACTTCAGCGCCGGTTTCTTTTTCCTGCTCTTCGGGAGTTAGCTCCAGGATTGAATCATCGTTATCTTCATCATCGGGAAGTTTTTGCAAGACAGCTTGCGCCTGCTCTTCTCTAAGAGGATTATCGCCTGTAGGTTCCAAAAGAAAACGGTACATGCCGCTTCCGATGCGGATCATGTCTCCTTCATGCAAAAGCTTTTCGCCATTTAATACTTCATCATTGACTTCGACAGGATTTGTGCTGCTTAGGTTTTCAAGCGTAATCCCTTGATCTGTTTTGCGGCACAACAGGTGTTTTCTTGAGGCAGAAGGATCCTCCAGGAGAAGCTGGCAAGATTCCGGATCGCGTCCGATCACCCATTCATCGCCTCCTTCCAAAGGTAGCACGAGGCCTTTTAACATGCCTTCTTCGGCGATCAATTTTGCATTCATAATTTACCTAACTGTATTGCAACATTTCTTCGCGCCAAAAATCAATGGTATTAATAAAATCTTCAACAATATTGCTGAATTCCTTAAGATCTACATCGTACTCAATTTCCCTAGATAGGGTCAATAGTGTTCCTGTATCGTTCAATCCCAGAAGGGCTCCTTTTGTCCCTTGGCCGAACAAATTTGACAGGAGCAGGGATTGGTAGGCTTCTTCCATATTCCGTTGTGGAGCAGGAGCCAAGCTTGACGACAGCCGCAATCCTCCCTCCGGAAGAGAGGACGCGACAAAATTTAAACCTTCATCCAAAGGAATGGTGTAAACGCCGGGAATTTCTTGAGGCAGCGGTTTTTCCAGCCCCCATTCCTTTTCTAGTCCTTGGACCAAATCTTGCAATTTCATGAGCATTATCCTTGTAATCTAAACGCTTGCAGTCTGGAGTCGATGACAGAGTTCAACGTTCTTACAAATTCGCCGAACTGATCTCTTTGGGCTGATTCAGCAGCCGATGCATTTTGCTTTTGTCGATCGTACATGCTCTCCAAAGCCTTTTGGATAGTGATGCCCATCTCCATCTGACCGATCTGAACAGTATAACCGGCCTGGATCAGGTTGCTAACGACATCAGGAATGGTTCTTCCCAGGTTGTTGATGATCGTGTTGGATACTGCCGACGCATTATTTGCGCGACGTTCCATCTCGATGTACCTTGGTTGACCGTTCTCATCAAATTGGTCTTTAGGATTGATGGGTTCTCTTCCCGGATGAGGTGGAACTTCTACGTCATCTCCTCTTCCGGCTGCACCCGAAGCGTTGTTATGCGCTGCCAAATCCGCATCATATTGTTCTCTTCGCGTGTTGTAGCTGGCTTGAGCTCTTTCCGGATTGGCTACGTCGTCCGGATAATCTTTTTTGTACTGCTTAAAATCATTTTCAGCTTGTTTCGCATCCGCAGACATTTTCGATGAGGCAAAGGAAGTTGCCAAACCGGCCGTTGCCATACCGACAGACATGACCAAGCTTGTGATTGCGGTAGTCGTCAGTTTTTCTGCCTCGGTTAGCGATTTTTGCTCAATGAGTTCAGCTTCCGTCATGCTGTTATCAAAACTTGCTGTTGCAGCTTCTCTGGAGGCAAAGGCTTCTGTTTGTTGCGATTCGGCAATGTCATCTAATGCTTCCTGCATGTTGGAAAAGAAAGCAACATTATAGCTTGTGTCTAACCAGTCACTTGTAGACATCGCCCTGCCTAGGCTTTCTGTGTCGTATGAACCCCCATCCTCCAATTCTATGTCTTGACCCGGTGAACCTACAGGACCGCCTGTACGCTTGGCCCCATCATTAGGGTCGGAAGGGGAAAGGGAGTCGTTTAGCAGGACTTGCTCGGCTGCAGGTTTTAGTTTTAGCGTAGGATCTGCCTCCGTAGGTCCATCTACAAATCCGGGACCGCCCGCTCCAGGACCAGTTACGTTTACCATATTTACCTCCTTAGCCTATAAGGTGGACCATGCTTGGTTTTACTGTATTACCCACTTTATAGGCATCTTGTATTCTAAATGCCATCGTTTGAATCTCTTTTAAGTCTTTTTTTAGCTCTTCCAGGGAGCTTCCTGAGCGGTGAAATAGGGCATCGATGAGCTCCATAAACAGCGGATATTCTCTTTTCTCCAATGCAAGTTCGATGCCAGCCAGCGTGCTGATAAAAAACCCCTGCGGTTCGATAGTTTCTGCAATGGCTTTGGCTTCGTTTAAGCCGCTTGCTATTTTCTTTTGCAGGGCTTCAAAAAACTCCTCAGGTACTTCTTCTCGCATTGCAGCGATCAACATAGCGAGCAGCGCGACGGTGGTGCACGCTTTTGCAGCTCTGGTTGCGCGCTCTTCGTCCTGCGTCAATGTCTTGCACAGGGCTAAAAGTTTGCCATCTCCAAAGCCGGAATTGGCAAATAACCTCATCAAAAGCTCCTGGCCGAACTGTTCTGGTCCCGATTTCACAATGTCTTTGCCAAGCACTATCAACGCAGCGGATAGAATGCCGAGAGCGAGAACGCCTTTTTGGAACAGGGCAATTTCCGCGAAACTAGCTTTAGGTTTCAGATAACGGGCGATCGATTCAGTTAAAGCATTCATTCCGTTCAAAATGCCCGGATGGATGAAACCCGCCTCACTTTCATCGCGGCCAATGCTTTTCAAAAAAGTCGAAAGGGCGATCACGTGGTGTGGAGCTGCTTTTCCCTGGTCTTTAGCTGTAGCAAAGAGAACGTACGCCTCCAACTGGTCAACTAAAACTTGTGCGGAAGCGATGTCCTTTCTCTTTCTGTTTTCCAGAAGCTTGAGCGCTTTCTCCGTATGGGTTGTGTAGTGCCCGTCGGCTTCCCTTCTCACGATACTTCTCCTATGATGCCTCTAAAAGCACTTACCATTTCTTTTGCGTCATCGTAGCTTGGGTTATTTGGTCCTTCCTCTTCCAGATGTGCTTCAAACGAGTCTGCAACTTCAGTTCCTGTTTCGATGGCTGCATTGAACCCCGCATCGGGAAAGGCTTGCACATACACATCCAGATCGCTGTTTTCCAGTCGGGTAACAGTGGTGTCAGCCCATAAACCGCCTCTAGCGAGCAGTTCGAGCGATTCTTTAAAGAGGCCCGTTTCTTCAAGGGTCGGGTTGGCGAGTTCTTCTGCCAAATCCGGATCCAGATCTTTGATCATTCCCTGGAACTCTTCTTGCCAGCCTGTATCCCGTACTATTGGGTCTGCAGCCGGACCGATCAATGCTCCTTGCGGAAGCAAAAGCGGAGTGTCCGCCTGGCTGCTAATGCTTTTGTCGCCGAACTGGGTAAACGGAATGTCCAGGGATTTTTCCGGTGAAACGATGACGACAACAGGCTTCCCGGGGGGTTCTCCGGGTTTTGCCTGGATCTGGGGTTCGAGCTTCGAACTCAATTGTTCGTTCAAAATAGGAGGCTCGAACGACTGTGGCGGCGGATTAAAGCCGCTTCCGCTGATCGTCATTTCTGGACCTCTTTGGTTGTATTACCCAGGATCAACTTAATTTTTCCTTCAAGATCGGCAAAGTCGCGGTTGTTTTTGCATTTTTCCAGAGCCGACTCCAGGGAATATCTGGCCAATTCCGGCATGTTGAGGTTTGCATAACAGTCTGAAGCGTGGTAGAGGGCCATAGGTGATTCGGGAGCCAGTTTATCTGCAGCCCAATACCATTGCGCTGCATCCTCGTAATGCTTCTGCATGTGCTCGGAAGCTGCTACTCCCATGCAAAAACGCGCATCCATAGGAACGATTTTGTGGAGAAAGCGAAAAGCTGCCGAAGAGGCTCCATACTCCTTTCTCAAATACTTCTGTCTTGTTTGTGTGTAGAAGTACTCGATCATGTCGGGAGTGATCCCCATCAGCTCTACAAGAGAAGCGTCATCTTTAAATCCTTCCAGCTTTTTCAAAAGCTTTTTCTGCTTCTTCTCATCGAACTTCTTTACTTCCTCGATCAGCACTTGCTTTGGAGTTTTTTTGATTTTGGTTTCCATATAAGCTCCTTATTCTAATGAATCAGGCATATCCGACACTATTGGCTAAGTTCCTGTACATGCTGGATGACATGCTATTAATTGTGCCCAGTGCATCGCTTAAACCTTGCAGCGAATCCAATAGCTTCTTGATGATGTCTTTCAACATGGCAACGATGGCGTCTTTTGCAGCAATTTCTGCATCGATGCCGCCCTGAGATAGGGTGATATCCCTTTGGATCATGTTGTATTGATAGTTCATCGTGCTTTCGGTCACTTGGGATACTGCGGTGGCCATCGCTAAGATGTTGTCCGGTTCGATGACTTCTCTTATGATTCGGACAAGTCTGGATGAGCTCTGACTCATTCTATTGCCCACGCTTGAAATCGCATTCATCGCTTTTGTCACGCCGCTACCAACGCGTTCAGAAATTCTGGCTGAGACCTCTGCGGCATCGGCGGCTAGTTTTCCGGCTCCCGATTTAAAGGAGACGACGATTGTGCAAATCATGACGGCGCAGGTCAACCCGAACTCAACCCACTGTTGCGTCTCTTCGTCGGCACCGCACAGTTTTGCAATCTGTGCTCCGATGCCGGCAGCTTCCATTAAGGAAGGCAGAACAGTTGCAGCCGCCATCGGGCTGCACGCCGCGGTTACGGCAACAATGGTAATGATGACGACCGATTTGAATACCACTTGCAGCGCTTCGCGCGTTTTCTCATCGGCAATGCCCGCAAACATTTGGTCAATGCCGTCCATCATCTTGTCAAACAAGCCCTCTTCCATGCCTGATGCTTTCATCGACTGGTCAACTAGAACAGCGATCAGTACGGTCATGACGACTGCACCTGCAGCGGGGTTCGCAATCAACAATGGAATGGCAGCGATGATCAGCAAGCAGGTGATGACAATCGAGAGCGATTGCGTGGTTAAGCCGACGCTTCCAAGGGCTCGCTCTTTCTTCGCAGCTTCAATCCTTTTATCACCCATTTCCTTAATTTGTTCCAAAGTCGATTCAAGAGTGGAGTTGGTTCTATCTATGGTAGCTTGAGATCTTGCCATCGCAGCTTCCGAGTTGAAAGACTGCATCTCTCTTAAAACTTCTTGCAGTGCTCCAATCGCTTCGCTGATTTTAGTGAGGATATTGATCAGGTTTTGTGACTCCGGATCGTTAACGCTGCCCGGAAGGGACTTTAAAAAGGCGATCTGGTCATTGATCGTTTCTTGTGTTAATATTAACTGGTTGGTTAGCACACTGCCAATTTCGCCGGGAGAATCGACGTAGTTTGGACCAAACAGGGGATTCACTGTGACCGTTCCTCCTGCTTCACTCCCTAAGATGTGTAAGTTTCCGCTAGTAGTGGTTCCGGTGGTATCCGTGCCTGAAGTGTCGATATGACCCACAGCTCCATCTTCGACTTCACCGTTATTGGATGTGAAGGCAACTCTTGCAAGTGTAGGCGACAGCATAGGTGATTGAGCAGTACCGATAGGGGCTCTTCGTAAAGCCGTCCCTGTCGAATCGGTAGATAGCGTATCGGTGGGCCCAATATGAACCTTAGGCATCGGGGAAACAGGGACTTCGGTGCCTGTAGGAGCAACGCTTGGTCCCGTAGGAATTCCACTGCCTCCGGTAAGTGTATCTCTGATTAAATCGTCCATAATCTAAGCACTCCTCATTGGTTCAAGAGGCGCAATTTATTGCGGGTTAGATTTTGCCAGCTCTCGAAGCTCTTTTTTAAGAGCGTCCATTGTGATGATTGCCCTTTGCTTCAAAGCGGCAAATTCCGGCTTTTCACCCGCCCGTTTGATCGCGGATTCCAAAATGGCGATCGCAGATAGCTTGTCTCCCGTCTGGATGTAGCAGTCGGAGCAGTGGTAGCATGGAATGGGGTTTTGAGGATCCAGGATAGAGACCAAAATGTAAGTTGACGAGGCGCTTTTGTACTCTTTCATCATGTGGAAGCAAGCAGCAAGCCCCATGATAAACTTGGGTTCCAAAGGGTTTAATAGAGCCAATAAACGAAAGACCTGAAGCCCATCCTTATATCGTCCTGTGTTATAGAGGATATACGCCTGACTGTACAGGCTCTCCATCATCTCATCGGTTAAGCCTGCAACACCTTGTGCCGTTTTGAATTTGTCTAGCTCATTGAGCTTTTTGAAGGCTTCCTGTTTTCGATCTTCGAACTTTTTGGCTGCTTCATCGGCTGCGCTTCTCATGGCTTTTTTCCCGTGTTCCATAGTAGATCCCCTTATTTGACAGTTATCTTCACGGTTTCCCAAGCAATTCCCATGCCATGTTATCTATAGATCGCACCAAGCAATGTGGAAAGCTCTTGTATAAACGCGGTGGCCATGCTGGCCTGCTGGTTGACAGCATCATTTGAGTTGTTAATGTTCGATTGATAACCTTTTGCCGCGTTCTGTACAAAGTCTCTATTCGCTCTAATGGTATCTGTCCACGCAGTACCGACCTGGTTGACGCTATCTCGAAAGGTTTGCTCTTGTGATGTGGTATCAGAGCTAGAGATCTCGGTGCCATCATCGGTCGTGAAGATATGCACTTGGTTGATGATGTTGGTCAGCTGTGACTGCTGCTCGGTCAGGAGCTTCAACTGGTCTGATTGGGAGGCAGTCATTTTTTGCAGCACGCCGATCATCTCGACGATCAGAGCGTAGATTCTTTGCAGAATGACAACTTTAGAAAACGATCCATGGACTGAAGATTCCGGTGTGAATGAGGGGCTTCCATTCAATGCGATGAGATATTGCTGTGCTGCTTTGTCAAGGAACTTACCGAGTTCAGCACTGAGCACTTGTGTGCTCCCTGCACTTGAAAATTCATTCACAATAAACGAGTGAAAGAATTGGGCTTGCTCAGCGCTACTTAAGGAGGCAGTGAACGTTTGAGCGATGAGCATGTAGTCTTTGACATAGGAAAACCGAGTGAAAAAGTCCTGAGCTTTAAGCAAGGTGTCCCTGGCGTCCTCGTTAGGCTCTCTTGTGAATTGGATGAATTGATTGAATGCCTTAGTGCTCATATCTGAAATGAGGTTGGCCGGAAAAGCGGCTGAGTCTAAATCCCAGTCTCCTAAAATAACAGAGCCGGTGTTTTGAACGTTTTCGATCGACTGAGTAGAAAAAGCGACGTTAGCAAGGTTAAGCGCATCACCTAAAACAGGAGGAAAACCAGGGCCTACGCCCGGATATAGGGCAGTTGATAACTGAGCGTAATCTCCGCTCTTCAGAAGACCTAAATTCATCCGTGTGATCAGATCTAAAGCATCGGCAAGTCTAGCTTTGACAGAATCAAGATAGGCCGTAGTTAAGTTAGAATAAGTCGGCGCAGTCGGCGGGATCTGGTTGTTATAAACGAAATCGACAAAAGCATCTGCAACGTCATCAAAGGACGTGTTAACCGAAGGCGGGGCGTATTGTTGAAAGAACAAATTGACATCATCGCTGTAATCTGGATCGAGGAAGCCGACTAAGGGACCTGTGTATCCTGCTCGCCAGGTGATATCCCGGGATATGGTCAAAAAAGCCTCTAGAAGATAAGTGTTGTCAGTGACGACGCCACTTCCTGTCTCCCGGGTGATATCTGTTTGCAGGCCGGGAGAGAGAGTTGTTAGCGGCTGTTCGGTACGTATGTGCCCTTCAGATGTTAAATCGTAAAAGGAAAGATCATCATCAAAACCAACGCCATTGTATGTAGACATAGGTTACACTCCTAACGGCTTATTTGATATTTGCAGCCATTTTTTCTATAATCTGCGATAGCCTTTGCAGAATAGCAGACGCAGATTTGTAAAATTCTTCGAACACGAAGAGAAAGTTTCTGACGTTTTCTTTCTGGGTGTCGTTCAATGCCTGTCCTGCAACAGTGCTTTTGTTGATGGCGTCCTGGATGTCACCTGCTGCATCTCCGTTAATTCCAGTTATCGCTCCCTTCGAGTCAGGATTATCCACCAACCAGGCAAACAGAGCCTTTGCATCATTAGGGCTAAAGCCACCTGGAGTCAGGCCTTGACGAACGATAGATAGGTAATTTTCTTGGTCAAGAGTTTCTACGAGAGGGGTATAGATTTTAGATATAGCTGTGTAGAGGGAGTTTGCGTCTCCTACTTGTTCGGGGAATCGTGCGGAAAGTTGTCCCTTATATCCGGATAGCAACAGCACTTGCTGAACCAGTGCTTTGAACAAGTCTACTCCGGATTGTGACAGTAATCCCGCGTTCCCTGGGTATACGGACATCTCGAGGATTTTAGGGTTCGGTCTGAAGTGATACAACGCAGACAGTATGTCAAAGCTATTGACGATATTGCCGGTCGGTTGCACTGTACTCCAGTCAGCACCATATTTTCCTTCCATTACGGAAAATAAACTGTCCTTTGGAATCGGAATCACGTTTGCAGTGTAGTAGTAGGAGTTGTAAAGTAAATATGATCGTTGGAACGCATTGGCCTCCCGAGAGGCAAAAGTTGGGGCTGAGCCTAGTGGGACTACGTTAAAGTTAGTATCGAAAGGGACAGGTGCAGAAATATCAGTGCGATCGTGAACGGTCAAGGCACCGTTTCTCAGGTTTTGAATGGTGGTTAGAACGCTCATGATGTCTTTAGTGAGGGTGATGGCGCCTTCCAGGCCGCTCAATTTTTCGGCGATCAGATCATTCCCTGCGGAGACGTAGTCTAGTTCAACCAGGCTTTGGATGCTTCGGTTGGTGGCGGTGGCATTTAATGCTTGCGCGAGTGTGTTCTGGATCAATGGCGACACGACCGAATAGTCTTTCCAGCGGTTGAGTTGATCTAAAGTTAAGCCGGCACTCGGATTGCCGGCACCGACAGCTTCGAAGGAGCGAAAGAGCACGTCGAGTGGTCTCAGCATGTCCAGAGTTAAGTAGTAGACCTGGAGACTTCCGTCCGGGTTTTGCACGACGCCTGCATTTCCTGTGGCTAGATTTTGCAACTCCAGGAAGGCTGACTGGGCAGCGGCTACATCTGCGCTGTCCAGGGCTGTACCTGTTGGAGTATTGAAGATGTTGTAAAGAACTTGAATTTGCTGCAGGTAAACGCCCGCGACAACAGGCGAGGTCTTCTCGAACTCGTATCTTACAGGCCCTGTAACGGTCGCCAGGTCAAAGCTTCCGAAAAACGAACTGGTGATGACTGTCATACCGAACACTCCTTGCCTTTATCAAGGCTAAGAATCTATAGAATACTTACTATTCCCTATAATTTTATTTTACAAAAAAATCATTTAAATTTCAATCTGTTTGAAAAATATTATATAGGTATGTCAACCGGTGTTTTGTACTGTTTTCCTTCGGGATCCAAAGGCTTGTCTGTTCCCAGGATGCCCATCGTTGCAGGACCACTGGCCATTCCGGCAATGACAAGGGTTTCTCCTGTCTTGAGCGGGGAGCTTGGCGCATTCAGCGGATCTTGCAATGCGGTAGAGGCGGAGCGGTACTGCTCAAAAATGCGCGCCGGTTGGTTGGATCCATCCGCAGTTACGACATCTTCTGCTGTCACACTTAAACGGTTTAGGATTGTATCCGGTGAGTCGATATTGAAACGATGAACGTTTTGTGCAGAGGTGACCAGCGCGCTATTTCTGGATGGTTCGAAGATTAGTTGTGCAAATTGGCTGGATACCTCTTCCGCTTGAGTTTGACCGACTACAGGTTTTAGAACGTTAGTTGTTGCCGTTTGAAAAGCAGCTTGGATATCGCTTAAGGAAACGAGATTGTTGCTGATTGTTCCTCTCAAAGCAGAAACCGCATTGGCCTGACGAATAATTTCGTTGATCTGTTCTTGAGAAAGGTTAAAGTTGCGAAGAGCTGACAGCGTAATGTCGTCAAATTGCTGGCTCGTTGTTACCTGAAGCCGCTGAATGAGCGTTTGGGTTTGCTGTTCGGTGGCAAGGTTGCCTTGCTGCAGTGAACTTGCAACGGAGTCTTGATAAGCGCTTCTTTGGGCTTGGTCTCGTGCTGCGATCTGGTCGCTGACTGCCTGGCTTGAGAGAGCGTCTGCCTGTGCAGCCGCCTGGTTCACTGCTGCCTGGTCGACCGCTCCCTGTCCGATCTGCCTGACAATCGCATCGACAATCGATTGCTGGGTGATTTCGCTTTGGTTTTGTTGCGCGGTTTTTAATACATCTGCTGCTACAGCGTCCGCTTGCTGCTGAGAGATGCCAAGAAGCGAAGGAAGCAGCTGTGAAAGGGTGTTCGTATAGTAAAGCTGCGATAAAAAGTTGCCTAATGCGGCATTTGTCGTCAATCCGGCGATGTGTGCCAATAGTTGCGGTACGAGGCCTGGGAGTCCGATCAGATCACCTAACTCCTGGAGGCCTTTGATCAGCTGAATGCCGATCAGTTCATTTGCCAACCCGGTTAAGAAGGCAACTTGCTGGTCTGCCGCCAGTGCATTAAACTCAGGAGAGGTTGTGAGCAGGTTTCTTAAGGCGGTGATTAAAGCCTCTTGTTGCGATGTGCTGCTTAAAACGCTTAGGTTGCCTAATGCAACTGCGGCTCGAACGGAGAGCAGTCCTCCATCTACAGTGATAGCTCCATTGTTTAAGATCGCTTGGGCATCAGATGCGCTTAAAAGCGGGTTCACATTGGTGTTGAAGTTTGAGATGAGGGCGCCGATCTGGTCGACAAGAGCGGAACCCAATGGAACGCCATATTGGTTGAAATAAGCATCCAATCCCTGTTTGGAAAGATCGCTTGCCAGAAATGGGTTGTTTGCTGAAGCGACGAAGTTGACGGTTGTGATGTTGGTGCTAGCGCCTGAACCGCCTTGCAAGTTGGTCGCGCTTGTTCTTAGCAGATGTTGGTCGAGCGGATCAAGTGCAGCATTAAAATCTTCATCGGCCTGGCGGTTCAAATTGATAAAGATGGCGCCAATCGTCAAAATTTTCGATTGGAGTTGGTAATCGTTTTCATTCAGGGATGTTGGATTTACCCAAGTGACCGTGGCTAGAGGAGAAAGTGGAGAGACCGTTGTATTTACTCCGAACACATAGTCATTAAAATGGGGGATAGTTGAAAGAGAGGTAGGTGAACTCAAGGGGTCCAATCCGAGTTGAGCTCGTATGTCATTAGCTTGAGTAATCAGATCTGCAGCACCGCTATTGTTTGGATTCCATGCGTTGACATCTGTTTTGATGACATCGATGTCTTTATTTAAGGTGTGTAAATAGGGGTTGTATGCGTTGATGGGAGCTAGGTAGGCTGCCT
>JBKEAL010000006.1:0-13851 GCA_047972195.1 Parachlamydiaceae bacterium | reverse complement strand
CCCAATTTCGCAGTTGCCGTCGTAAAAGTAGGTAAGTTTTTTCCCAGAACTGAACGAGACAGTGCGTCGATGGTAGGCATCGTACTGATGCTCTTCGACGACAGTTCCGTCGATGCTGCATTGGGTCATTCTGTTCAGAGCATCGTATTTATACTGATAGCAGTGGCTTCCGCTCCATTTTCGGATGAGATTGCCATTCAGATCAAATTCAACAGCAGAGGTTCCTCGTTCCTCTTCCAATTCAGAGAGTGGATTGTAGAGATAGTGAGAAGTGGATAATTTCTCATTGTCAATTCTCTCTTTTCGAACGATGCGCTGTTGGGGGTCGTAATCGATAGTTTCCCTGAAAAATGGCGATGATCTGCTTTTCTCGCTGTCTAAGATGGTGCCTAGATTGCCAATCATTTGCTGTGCAATTGGACGTCCCTCTTTGTCATATTCGAGATAACTATGTGTGTATTGAAGTTGTCCTTCGCTATCAAATCGCTGCACTTCTTTTAAGAAAGCAAGATCGTAGTGATAGGCGATCGAGCTGTTATCTGGTAAGATAAGGCGCGTTTTTCTTCCGAGATCATCGTATTCATAAGAGACTTTGGAGCCATTGTCCAAAATTTCCGACAGAAGTGACCCATCCCGGTAGTAATCTCTATGTGTTTCAGTAGCAAGACAGAGATTTTCTACATGGGTGAGCAATCCATGCGCATCGTAGTGGAGGGCATAGTTGATCGAATGGTCAGTAGAGCGGATTGTTTCAAGTAGGCCTTGGGAGTTGAAAGTTTGTAAGATCCGGCTTCCGTCCGGTTTTACAATTTTTTCTAGTTGCCCCCATTGATCGTAAAAGTAACTGGTTTCTTCCTGGGTGATTGCTCCATGTTTTTCGATCACTTTCTCCAGTCTTCCACAGGGCCCCCACTGCCATAGGGTCTCCAAGGGTTCAGCCGCGCTCTTTTTTGTCAGAATTTCTTTTGCGAGATGTCCAACAGCGTCGTAGTATAGCTCTTTTTTGCTCCAGAGAATGCCTTGGGAAGAGGTTTTTTCTTCTAATACAATCCTTCCTAATGAGTCATAAACGCATTTTGTGGAAATTCCTGAGGCATCGGCCCATTCTTTTTGTAGAGCTTGGGTTTTCAGGCCGTACCAGCATACTGACTCTTGTAGAGGGGGTTCAGTTCGGTGGTCTTCGTTTTTCTCCAGAAGTATATTACCCTGGATGTCAGTTAATGCTTTGCCCTCTTCGATGACCCAATGCCCTTCCCATCCCTGTTTTTTCTGCGTTACTTCTCCTTGTATATTGTACTCGTAATGGGTTTCCAGCGAAGATTCAATATTTCGTTCCGCAACTTTACGGCCTTTAAAATCGTAGTCGTATGTTTTATTGCCGCCAAAAGAATGGGTTTCCTGGATGAGTTGTAAACCTGCATATGTATATTCAGAGTGTGAAATTATTTGACCTGAGCGATCGTATTTGATTTCGCTCAACAGTTGGTCGAACAGATCTCTAATTTGCGCTGTCGCTATCCCTTCGCGATTGACCGATTTTGCAATGCGTCCGTCGAGGGTATATTCAAACGTCTCTTTCGTTCCATCAGGATGCAGAACTATTAAGGGTTGTCCACGGGCATTGTATTGTGTAGAGGTTGTAAAGCCTGCAGCGTCCGTCAAAGAGGTTAATCGATCCAGTTCGTCGTAACCGTAGTGGGTTTTGGGGCGGTATGGTCGACCGTTAGCATCTACAACTTCAGGTGAAATTTCTTCGATTTTTCTGCCCAAGCAGTCGTACATCCATTCAGTTTCAGCTCCATTTTGGTCTACTTTTTTGACGAGCTTTTGATATTCATCGTATATGTAGAGAGTTGATTTAGACAAAGCGTGCGCTTCTAGAATCTCTTCGTAGGCCAGCTTTCCATCTGCTCGGTAGTGCGTTGTGACTTTTCTTTCTGGCGATTCTTCAGTCTTGCTTAGGAGAAGACCGTTAATTCCATACTCAAAACGAGTCGTTGTGTCATTGTTTTGATTTTTGGTGCATTTCCCATGCAGTCCATATTCAAAATGGGATTCTTCAACTAAAGCGGCGCTTGCGTCGTACACTTGTTTGCAAATCAGGCGATTGTTTTTGTCATAGCCAAATCGTTCACGGTGATCGATTTCTAGCGCGAGCGTTGCTGGATGGATCTTACCGCAGCTTTTTTCTACGAGATTTCCTAATGGGTCGTATTGATAGTGCATGGAGGGATAAAGGGTGCTTTCCTCCAGCTCGATTTTGCCTGCTGCATTATAGGTGTAATTAGTTTGTTCCAGCAATGTGTTTCGATCGTACAGACTGGTCTGTGTATTGTTAGTATGTTTTGTGATTTTTCCATTGCCTTCGATCTCCTCTACAAGGAGCCCTTGATCGCCGTAGCGGTATTCTTTCGTATATGTTTCAGAGACGTTAGCGTTCAAAGAGGTCAATATCCCGGACAACCCTTCCCGGATCAGGCGTCCGCTTGCGTCATGAGAGTAAGTTTCCTGAATGAGAAGATTGCCTGACACGCCTAAAGTGGACTTAGTGATCAATTGATGGTTTTTCCATTCAAAAGATTGTGTTCTATAGAGTGCGAGAGCTTGGTCCGAAGGGACCCAAGTTTCAATTTTTGTGATCTCTTTGAATGGATTAAAGAAGTAATACTGGACCACTCCGGCTGGGAATGAAGCTTTTGTCTTTCCTTGGAAATACTCTAAGGAAAAGAGGAGCTGCTCTTCGCTGTTTCTATAAACGGATTGCAATTTGCCTTCCGCTGTGTATTTGAAGAGCAATGTCTCCACCCCTTCAACCGTTCTCTCTAACAGCAGCTGTTTGCGCTCTGTGGGATGCTGTTTGTATTTGTAGTGGACTGCGGGAGCTCCTGTTTTTTCAACTTTGGTCAGTCGGGAGGGCTTTCCTTCGATCGTGTAGACTACCGAATCTCCGAGATGGTTGGTCGCTGTGCAAGAGTTTTCTCCATAAACGATCTCAATTGACTCGTATGGATAGGGGTTAAGAGTGGACATTTTGATTAACCGTCTCTGCTCGTCGTAGATCAATTCGACCTTATCCTTAAGAGGGTGATCGAATTTCTGTCTCGGCATTTCTTGTTCGATCAGTCCTGGAGGATTGAATTGCCATCCTTCAGCTAGGCGGCGGTTTGAGCGTTCGACTGTTGTAAAGAGGCGGGAAAGCTGCAAGTTGGATGTAGTTAAATCGCTGCTTCCTTCTAACCATTCTCCGGTGATCAGCTGCACTGATTCCATCCATTCAGAATTTTGCATCAGGGCTAAATCATTTGAGAGGACTAAGGCGGGGAGAAAAGCGCAAATGCAAAGAATTAGCTGTACCATGTGTAGTAAAATATCAATTCTCTTCCTATTTTGTGAATTCAATCTTTTTGATAAGGTTGAATGAAGTAGAGGCTTTATGAATGTTGTGATCATTGGCGCAGGCGATATCGGTAGATACGCCGCTGAAATTCTATCGAAGGACGAACACAACGTCATTTTGGTCGACCACGACCCATTGAAGCTGCAAGAAGTGCAGATGGAGTCTGATGTGGCTACGCGTCTTGGTTCCGGGACCGATTGGCAGCTGCTAGACGATCTTTTGGAGCTATTTCCCGATCTGCTTCTGGCTCTTACAAGTAATGATGAAGTAAACTTAGTGGCGTGCGGACTTGCCAAGCAGTTAGGATATCCCGGTACTGTTGCCCGCGTGCATGATAGCCGCTTTTTAAACCAGACTCGCTTGGATTTTGGAAGAGTTTTTGATGTCGACCACTTTATCTGTCCAGAGCTATTGACCGCACACGAGATCATGAAATACATACTTAGCCCTAACACTCAAGGGGTTGAGTATTTCGCGCACGGGGCAGTACAGCTGTGCACTTTAAAAATTCCAGTTGGGTTTCGTCCTAATGGGAATACACTTAGCAAATTGGCTTTGCCGACCGGCGTGATGGTTGGGCTCATTTTCCGTAATGGCAAAGAGGTGATTTTCCCTCATGGGTCTGATCAGATGCTTCCGGGAGATTTTGCGACCTTTATTGGAGAAACGGATTCTATTCAGAACCTGTATTCCTTCTTCGCTATAGGCAAAAAAGAGATCAAATCCGTTGTGTTGATCGGAGGATCGTTGACGGCAGTCCATTTAACGCGGTTGCTTGAAAAGCGCGGAGTATCAGTACGTATCATTGAAAAGGATCGGGACCGCGCAGCGTACTTGGCAGATCTCTATCCTAACGTCTCCGTCATATTGAAAGATGCCTTGAGTCTAGACTTTATGAGTTCAGAAAAGATCGGTGCATCAGACATGGTGATTGCTTGCACAAAGCACGATGAGACAAACATCATGACCTGCCTATTAGCTAAAGAGGTAGGCTGTAAAGACGTTTTAATGATCCTTTCCAATCGAGATCACTTGCCTCTGCTGGATAAGTTGGGGATTGGGCAAGTAGTTTCTCCTGTAGTGTGCGCAACGAATAGAATCTTATCACAGGCATTTGCCGGCACGGTGAATACGTTGATTTCCCTTTACGACAACCGGGCAGAAATTGTCGAAGTGAATGTGTCGGTAGATTCCAAAGTGGTTGGAATCCCCTTAAGCGATTTAGGACCGCTCCTCCCCAAAGACTTTCTAATTGCGATGATCCAAAACAGAGGAAGGATCATGGTGGCTCACGGAAACCGCATCATCTCACCCGGAGACACCGTCATTGTGATCACAGCGCCTCTACATGTTCCTGACCTGGAGAAGATTTTCTACAGCTCTATAGGGAAATCTCAAAAGTACTTGGAGCTTTCTGTTTGCTTTTCTCTGGAACGATTTTAATTGCTTTGGGGTTTGCGAGCTATTATCAATTTACAAGTGATTTTGCTGAACATCCTCAACAGCATACGGTCTTTGATTTCTTTCTGACGTTTTTGGCGTGCGGGACTCTTTCAGGTTTATTGCTTGCCTACGGGAGAAATGGCACAGGTTCTCTCTACAGAAAAGAGGGGATCATCTGTGTTGTATTGATTTGGCTGATCACTCCTTGGGTCGCCACTATTCCCTTTTTAACAAGCGGAACTTTAGATAATCCATTACAGGCCTATTTTGAAATGGTTTCCGGGTTCACAACGACCGGCTCAACTGTTCTTCAGGCAAAACAATTCAATCCTAACACAGGCAAAGAAGAGCAAATTGTTAGAGTCATTCCAGGAGAAATCCCAACGAAGTATGCTTTTTATGGGACAGTAGACCCTGTGGTTGATCCTCAGGCCGGTACGGTTGTTAAAACCGGCGTAGAGGCGTTGGGAAAGGCGTTGCTATTTTGGCGCTCTTTTACGCAGTGGCTTGGAGGAGTCGGCATTGTCGTGCTTTTCGTCGCGGTGCTGCCGGCATTAGGAATCGGAGGTAAGATTCTCTTTCAGTCAGAAGCCCCCGGTCCTGTTAAGGAGGGTGTAACACCGAGGATTAAGGATACGGCCGTCCAGCTTTGGAAAATTTATCTGCTTCTCACGGTATTGAGCATCTCTTCTTTGATGCTTGTGAAACAGGATCTGCCTCTGTTTGAAGCAGTAAATATCACATTTGCAACGTTGGCCACCGGCGGGTTCAGTACGCAAAATGCCAGTCTCGCAGGATATAACAGTGCACCTTTGGAGTGGGTGGTGATTCTGTTCATGATTGCGGGAAGCATTAACTTTTCGCTCTATTATTTTCTGATCAAAGGGAAATTTTATAAGCTGGTCGATCCTGAATTCATTCTATTCCTCGTACTGACTGCTGTTTTCTCCTTTGCAGTTGTCTATCCGATCATAGGAGCTACTCTAGAGTCCCTCACAGGGCAACCCGATTCGCTCTTTTCAGTGTCTGAAGCGATCCGAGCGGGGGTATTCCAGTTGGTTTCCGCACAAAGCACGACAGGCTTTGTCACAGCGAATTACAATATTTGGCCTTATTCAGCACAAGTGGTAATGCTGGTTGCAATGTTTGTGGGGGGCATGTCGGGCTCAACTGCCGGCGGCATAAAGGTGATCCGTCAGTATATGTTGTTTAAAATCGGTCAAAATAAAGTGGAGTCGATCTTTCGTCCAGACCATTTAAAGGTCTTGAAGCTTTCTGGAAGAGAAGTGGATCATTCGTTGATGTTAACTGTTCTCTGTTTCTTTCTCATTGTGGTAGCTGTTGCCACGTTAGGCACTTACCTGTATGTTTTAGACGGCATTGATCTGGAGACAGCGATTGGATTGACAGCCTGCATGATGAACAATACAGGCTTATCCTTCCGCATGGCAGGCCCGGACAGCTCCTGCGCCTTCTTATCAGACTTTAGCCTCATAGTGGCCTCAGCCCAAATGATTGCCGGAAGATTGGAATATTACGCCGTGCTCGCTGTTCTCGTTCCCGCTTTCTGGCGTAAGGAGTGAGTTCTAGCTTCGCGTTCCCGAAAAAATCAGAAGAGTCTTGTTAGGGCAAGGGCAAGGGCAAGGGCAAGGGCAAGGGGGAGAACTAATTGTTGCAAGAGGTTTTGCCGCAGCCGCAAGAGCCGCCGGGTTTTTTGCCGTGGTAGTCAGTGGAGTAGTAGCCGGAGCCGGAGAAGTTTAAGCCGATTCCTTTACCGGGGACGCGTTTAAGGGTGTCTTTTTTGCATTTGCTGCAAAAAGTGAGAGGGGCGTCTGACATTTTCTGCAATTCTTCAAGCTTGGCGCCGCAAGCTGTGCACACATATTCATAAGTTGGCATAGAGTTCTCCTTTATAAGGGGGCTTGAAGTGTTGGCTTCAAGCCCTTGGGGAATTACATATCCATCATTCCGCCCATGCCGCCCATTCCACCCATACCTCCCATGCCGCCCATGTCAGGCATGCCGGCATGCTTTGGTTTTGGCGTGGGTTTGTCGGTGATCATGGCCGCGGTGGTCAAGAGCATGGAGGCAACGGAAGCTGCGTTTTTCAGTGCGCTTTTTGTGACAAGCACGGGATCGATGACGCCTGCTTTAATGAGGTCTTCAAACTCTCCTGTGAGGCCGTTGAATCCGAATGCGCCTTTGCCTTCGTAGATCTTTTCAGCAACCATATTGCCTGCGAGTCCGCAGTTATTTGCGATTGCAGTCGCTGGGGCAAAGCACGCTTCGCGGATGATCGATTTGCCTACGTTTTCCTCTGCGGAAAGCTTCAGCTTGTCGAGCGCTTTTACAGCTCTAAGCAGAGCAACGCCTCCGCCGGGAACGATCCCTTCGGAAACGGCTGCGCGTGTTGCATGGAGCGCATCTTCAACGCGCGCTTTTTTCTCTTTCATTTCTGTTTCTGTAGCCGCGCCTACATTGATGACGGCAACGCCGCCAACGAGCTTAGCCAGACGGTCTTCCAGCTTATCGCGTTCATATTTCGATGTGTTAGGGTTGGAAAGTTCCGCTTTGATGTTTGCAGCGCGCTCTTTAATCGCTTTTGCATCGCCTTCGCCGTCTACAATTGTCGTTTCTTCTTTAGCGACTTTGACAGATTTTGCTTTTCCAAGCACTTCAGGGCCAACATCATCTAAACGCATGCCGAGCTCTTCCGTCACGACAGTTGCACCTGTGAGGATGGCGATGTCTTGAAGTTTGGCTTTTCTTTGGTCTCCAAAGCCGGGCGCTTTCACTGCGCAGATCTGTAATCCGCCTTTCAGTTTATTCACGACCAGAGTAGCTAGTGCTTCGCTGTCAATGTCCTCAGCAATGATGAGCAGCGGTCTTGAGCCCTTCTGCATCGTTTTTTCGAGGATTGGCACGACGTCCTTTGCTGCCGAAAGTTTTTTGTCGGTGATCAGGATGAGGCAATTGGAAAGCTCTGTGCTCATTGTCTCCGGGTTAGTGATGAAGTAAGGCGATACATAGCCTTTGTCAAACTGCATTCCTTCAACGACATCCAGAGTGGTGTCGATTCCTTTGGCGTCAGCGACTGTGATGATTCCATCCTTACCCACTTTGTCCATCGCTTGAGCGATGATCTTGCCGATTTCAGGATCGTTATTCGCGGAGATGGTGCCGATCTGGCAGATCTCTTCATTGGTATTGACGGGAGCAGCGATCTTATCTAGCTCTTCTGAGATCGCCTGGACAGCCTGGTCGATGCCCTTTTTTAAGGCGGTAGGATTGGATCCTGCTGTGACGTTTTTCATGCCCGATGTATAGATCGATTCAGCAAGAACGATGGCTGTGGTGGTTCCGTCGCCTGCAGTTCCGGAAGTTTTAGAGGCGGCCTCTTTGACCAGCTTAGCTCCCATGTTCTCGAATTTGTCTTGCAGGGTGATCTCTTCGGCCACAGTGACGCCGTCTTTGGTGGAGAGGGGCGATCCAAAGGGTTTGTTGATGACGACGTTGCGTCCTTTCGGGCCTAGCGTGACCTTTACGGCTTTTGCCAATGTTCTTACGCCTTTCAGAATCGATTTTAGCGCTTCTTCGCTGAATTGCAGTAGTTTAGACATTCTCTTGGACTCCTTAAGTAAAGCGTTTAGTTGTCAAAGACTCCGAGGAGGTCGTCTTCTGAAAGAATGAGGTATTGTGCATCTTCTGTCGTTTGTGTGACTTCTGTGCCCGAGTAGGAAGAAAAGAGCACGCGGTCTCCCTTTTTCACTTGCATTGGGATCAATTTGCCATCGTTATCTCTTTTGCCTGGACCGACGGAAACGACCGAGCCTTCTTTTGGTTTCTCTTGAGCGGAATCGGGAAGCAGGATGCCCCCTTTAGAAGTAGCAGCTTTTGAGCGCTTGACTAAGACGCGGTTGCTTAAAGGTTTAATCTGTTCCATTGTGTTCAACTCCTCTATAGTGAAAATCGAAAGATTATCTCGAAATTCCATTTTTTGTCAATTTAAGGTTAGCAGCTGCCGGTTGAGATTGCTAACCCTCTTTCTTAATCTCGGCAGTGTATGACGGGATCAAGTATTTTTTCCGCTTTTCCAGAAACGCCCTGCGCTCCACTTCATGGAGCAAGCGGAACTCTGCGGCAATTGCCTTCTTTTCTTGCAGCATGCTCCATACTTTTTTAGTTCCAACCACTTTGCAGAAGATCTCTTTGCTCGTACAGGACTTGATCGCTTCGGCAATCTGTTTAGTGTACTATTTTTTTAACGTATAGATGATTGCAAATTGGATCTGCACTGGTTTATTGCGTGTGGGCTGAGTGACAGTGATCAGAACTCCTTGGCAATCCTCCCCTTTGAATTTTCCATAGAATGGACGGAAAAAGAAGGGGGTAAAGAAGACTCCGGACAATCGGCAATTGTTCAGTGCCTTGCTGAATTCAAAGGCGTTGATCCATGGGCTGCCTGTGACTTTGAAGGGCAGGGTGTATCCGACGCCGATGCTTACGATGCCAAGCTCTCCAAGAATCCCCGTGACAGGGTAGTATAAAGGGGTGTCCGGCTCAGGAATATGGGGGCTTGTAGGGATCCAGGGAAGCCCTGTGTCTCTGTATGACATGGTTCGATGCCACCCTTTCATAGGGATAACTTCCAATTTGCAGCCAACCTTATACTCTTCATTGAAATAGGTAGCAAGCTCTCCAATCGTCATGCCGTGGCAATAGGGCACGTTGATATACCCTACGATGGAGCGGATGCCGTTTTCCAACATTGGTCCGTCGCACACCAGGCCGTTGATAGGGTTTGGACGATCCAAGACCATGACGGGGATGTTTTTCTTGGCGGCCTCCTCCATCACGTAGAAAAGCGTGGAGATGAAAGTATAAGAGCGCGATCCGATATCTTGGATGTCGTAAATCAGCAGGTCGATGTTTTTTAGCATCGCTTCTGTTGGACGGCGTGTTTCGCCATGGAGAGAGAAAATGGGAATTCCCTCCTCGCTTTTGTCGTGCTCCACCTGATCGGATGCATATTCCCGACCGTAAAAGCCGTGTTCAGGAGCAAATAAGGCAACGATCTTATATTCCTTTGCTCTCTCTTTCAAAAGGTCGAATGTCGGTTTTAACTGTGAATTAAATCCCGTCTGGTTTGTAACGATGCCAATTCTTTTGTTTTTCAACTTGTGAACATGCGTTTCTGTAAGCAATTGATCGATTCCCAGTTGAATCCCCGTTGAGTGCAAAAAAAGCGGAAAAAGGAAAAGACAAACGATCAATTTAATTTTGAAATGGTGAGGCATATGGTGTATTGTAGTCTTAAACCCCCATTTTTCTAAAGGTCTATGCACACTGAACTCCAAAAACATCTTTCAGATGCGTCGCGCATCTTAAATGAGGCGAAAAATCAACCTTTGACCAGAGCTCAGAGGATAGAAAAAACAATCTTTCTAGCAAGTTCGATCCTTAGTGCGGCAAATCTATTGATGACCCGTAAGGAAAAGCAATTTGGGGCAGCGCTTTCCAGAATGATGCAAGACCCTTTCGGCAAGCACTTTACGGTGGATGTAACCGATCAGGCGTTTCGAAGTCATTCCAACACGAGAGCGGCAGATCAGATGTTGCATCTTTTCAGAGAGTATGGGATGCCGAAATTCTTTTCCTTATTAGAAAAAGTTGGAGCTTACTGCTTTAAGGCTTTGGGCGGACTGCTGCCTAACACATTCGTTCCTTTAGTGAAAAAGCTGATCCGCAGTGAAACATCGAGAGTGATCCTTCAAGGAGATGAGAGCGAGTGGTTGAGCCATCTGAAAAAGCGCCGGGAAGAGGGAATCAAGGTTAATCTCAACCACCTTGGAGAGGCGATTTTGGGGGAAGAAGAGGCGCACTCTCGCGTAGACCGCTATCTGAAAGATCTGGTGAAGCCCGAAGTGGAGTACATCTCCGTAAAGGCGTCTACTTTGTATAGCCAAATCCACCTCATTGCCTGGAAGGAGACTTTGGAGAATTTGGCAGTGCCTTACAGAACGCTTTTGAGGCAAGCGCAATTGCACTCTTATCTGTCCAAAGATGGCACAGTCAAGCCGAAGTTCATTAATCTCGACATGGAAGAATACAAAGACCTTAGGGTGACTGTGGATCTATTTAAACAAGTATTGAGTGAAGCGGAATTTTTTAGGACCTCTGCAGGCATTGTATTGCAAAGTTATCTTCCCGATTCCTATGAGATTTTGAAAGAGCTAACGGCGTTTGCCAAAGAGAGAGCGGCTAAAGGAGGCGCACCGATCAAGGTGCGATTAGTCAAAGGGGCCAATTTAGCCATGGAGAAGGTGGAGGCCGCATTAAAGTGTTGGGAGCAAGCTCCTTATAATCTGAAATCCGATGTGGATGCTAACTACAAAAAGATGGTGGAGTGGGCGCTGACCAAAGAAAATGCGGCAGCTGTAATGATTGGAGTGGGGAGCCATAATCTGTTCGACATCGCTTATGCAATGCTTCTAAGAGAAGAGCAGGGAATCCAGGATCAGGTGGTGTTCGAGATGCTGGAAGGCATGGCGGATGCTTCAAGAAAAGTGATCCAGCTTTTGACCGGTAAGATTTTACTTTATTGCCCTGCTGCACAACCAGATGAGTTTCAAAATGCGGTGGCTTATCTTGTTCGTAGACTGGATGAGAATACGATGAAAGACAACTTCCTCCGCGTTTCGTTTGGTTTAACTCCCGGCACCAAAACCTGGCAGCATCAGGCGGATCTGTTTGCAGCCTCTTGTAAAGAGTCATTAGCTGTTTCTACAGAGCCAAAGCGGACGCAGAATCGCACCACTGAAGAGCATGAGCGTGCTATTCATGCTTTTGAAAATGAACCGGACACCGATTGGGCGCTTTCCGTCAATCGCACTTGGGGTGAACGATTGATGATCGACTGGAAGTCACGTTCGCGGTTTGTAGTTCCTTCAGTGATTGATGGAGAAGAGATTACCTCTCCATTGGAAGAGAAATCTTCTTGTTCTTGCCACATGGCCTCAGCTGAAGAAGTGCAAAATGCCTTGAGAGTGGTAGATCGAGCCCAAGAACGTTGGAGCCAGGTAAACGAGGAAGAGAGAAAAGAAATATTGATACGGGCTGCCGGGCAATTTAGAAAGGCTAGAGGAGAACTTTTAGGAGCTATGTTACTGGAAACCTCTAAACCCTTTTCGGAAGGCGATCCCGAAGTTTCAGAAGCGATCGACTTCATTGAATACTATAGATTGGGGATTAGCGATTTCACAAGGTTGGATGACCTTGAGGTGAGGCCTAAAGGACCGGTATTGATCGCCTCTCCTTGGAATTTTCCCTGTTCTATACCGACGGGTGGAATTGCTGCAGCACTGGCTTGCGGTAATGCTGTGGTCTTTAAACCGGCTCCTGAGGCAATTTTTGTAGGATATCAGATCGTCAAACTGTTCTGGGATGCCGGAGTTCCGAAAAATGTGCTTCAGTTCGTGCCTTGTAAAGATGAAGTGGCTAGCACTTTGGTTATATCTCCCAAAATCCGAATGGCTGTTCTGACGGGTTCTACAGAAACAGCAAAGCTGTTTTTAAGCATGCGTCCCGGCATCGATCTCGCTGCAGAAACAGGTGGAAAAAACGCTCTCATCGTGACTGCACTTGCCGATCGCGACCTCGCTGTCAAAGATGCGGTGCAGTCTGCATTCGGATTTTCCGGGCAAAAGTGCAGCGCCTGCAGCCTCCTGGTTTTAGAGAAGGAAGTGTATGAAGATCCTAAGTTCAAAAAACAGTTGAGGGATGCTGTCTGCAGTTTAAAATCGGGTTCTGCTTGGGATCCCTCTGTAAAAGTTAACCCTTTGATCACTGAGCCAAAAGGGCCTTTGCTCAAGGCGCTTCAAGAGGGCGGAGAATGGCTGCTTAAACCTGAGATTGATCGAAACGACAGTTCTTTAATTACTCCAGGAATTATGTGGGGAGTTAAGCCGGGAAGTTTGTTCCATATGAATGAATTTTTCGGGCCGGTGCTCAGCGTCATCAAAGCAAAAGATCTCAAGGATGCTATCGGGATTGTAAACCAAACGCCTTATGGACTAACTTCGGGTTTGCACTCTCTGGACGACAGGGAACAAAAAGTGTGGTTGGAGGAGATACAAGCCGGAAACCTATACATCAATCGGGGAATCACAGGGGCAATTGTGGAACGGCAGCCGTTTGGCGGATGCAAAGCTAGCAGCTTCGGGAGAGGTTTTAAGGCTGGTGGCCCGAATTACCTTTCGCAGTTTCTGCAATTTCGACAGCAGTCGCTTCCAAGTGATGGGGCTCCTGTACCGGAAGAGATAAAGCAGTATCCACAGCTAGCCGGATTGAGCGAGGAAGAGGGGAAAATTTACCAAACAAGCGTGGGAAGTTATTCGTTTTTCTTCATGCATTACTTTTCTCACGATCACGATCCGATGAAGGTGTTAGGACAGGACAACATCCAACGTTATCTACCTCAGGAGAATGTACTGATCAGAGTAAATGCTAAGGACACAGATCTAGATGTATTGAGAGCGTATGCAGCCGCAAAAATTGCAGGTGTTGAATGCGAATGTTCCTGGAGCGCTTCCAGACCGCATCTATTTTTTGTGCGGTCTGTCATAGAAGATGCTGCCTCTTTTGTCCAAAGAATTGGACGCGAAAAGGTTCGTCTCTTAAGTGAACCGGAACCTTTAGTGTCGGAACACCTTGCAAGGAAGGGTATCGTTACTGTAATTGCTCCTGTTCTTGCAAATGGTAGATTTGAAATGTTAAACGTTTTAAGAGAAGTAAGTATAAGTAAGGATTATCACCGCTATGGAAATCTTGGCGCACGAGAACATGACACTAGCACATCCTGTGCATATGAGCAATGTCAAGGGGTTGGAAATGCCTATCAGGATACTTGTTGCCGATGTTAAAGAACCTGACCTAGAGATCCTCATCCGTCAGGTTTTTAGAAAAAGAATCCAGGAGAAAGAGAGAGGGGTGGAGATAAAGAGAAAGAGATG
>JBKEAL010000281.1:0-1305 GCA_047972195.1 Parachlamydiaceae bacterium | reverse complement strand
AATATCCACAGACAACTAGAAGCCGACAACCTCGAAATATCAGCAAAAGAAATTTGTAACCGCTTTTGTGGTGTAGAAGAAAAGCACAAAACTCTTATTGACGTTTTTGAGGAGCATAATAAAGAGATCAAACACTTAGAAGGTAAAGGCTATGCTCAGAAAACTATCATTCGCTTTGAAGGCACAGTAAGATATCTGAAGGAGTTCCTAAAGAAGGAGTATAAGAAATCAGATATCAATCTAAAAGACATAGACCTACCCTTCATTCAGAAGTTTGATACTTTTTTAAAGACCGAGAAGAATTGTGCCCAAAACACCGCTATTACTCGATTGAAGCAATTAAAGAAAATTATGCGAATAGCGTATTCTAATGATTGGATTCAGAAAGACCCTTTTATGACTTACAGAATCAAGTTAGAGGAAACAAATATTGAGTTCCTAACGCAAGAAGAATTAAATTCTATCATTCAAAAGGATTTCTCTATTGAAAGACTAAGTACGGTTAAAGATATTTTTCTCTTCCAATGTTTTACGGGGTTGGCATTCTCAGATATTGAACAACTAAAGTCCGAGCATTTGGTGAAAGATAACAACGGCTCATTATGGATTCGCAAGAACAGACAGAAAACCAATAACATGTGTAACATTCCTCTTATTGCAGCAGCAAAAATGCTTATAGACAAATATGTGAGCCATCCTGACTGTCTCGAAAAGGGTGTATTGTTTCCTGTACCTACTAATCAGCGCATGAATTCTTATTTGAAGGAGATTGCTGATTCGTGTGGAATTACAAAGAAGCTTAGCACGCACGTAGCTCGACACACGGCAGCAACAATTGTATTTTTAGCGAACAAAGTTTCTTTGGAAAATGTAGCTAAAATATTAGGACATTCCAACGTTCGCACGACTCAGCATTATGCCAAAGTATTGGATAGTTCTATAATGAGGGATATTCAAGAAGTGGATAAGAAATTCTCGCTCTAAGTTTCTTTTCTTTCATCTGAACACGAAGATATATCAAGAGAATAATTCATCAAGGTCAGGCTCTCCGAGTTTGAATAAATAATCTTCCTTTCTACGAAAGAGTATTATTTATCAAAACCTTGCTTTTATTATTCTCTTTTTAAATGGGGTGTTTATCAGTTGAAAAGGAAAATAACATTCAATCTTTTGCTACAATTAATTCGTGATTCTATACTGATTAGGAGAAATTCCCACCTTTTGCTTAAACAATCGGGTAAAGTGCTGCGGATATTTAAAACCAAGCTCATATGCTATAGCGTTGATGGGTTTATTTCGGTCTAA
>JBKEAL010000271.1:0-36395 GCA_047972195.1 Parachlamydiaceae bacterium | reverse complement strand
AACCTATGAAACAAAATCGATCCCAATTCCCGGATAAAGGAGTGCTCATACCTTTCATGGATAAATCGATGGAGAGAATCCTGAACGGAATCCAAGGCAAAGCTCGTATGGCAGCAGCCGCGATCCACTGCTTCACAGGAACAGAACAGATCATCAATTTTCCCATGGTCTTTCGTCTTTAAAAAGACCCAAACCGACTCCGGAAGAGCAGGATCGATCACTTCATTTTGATAAACGGAACCGGAAAAAAGAATATCGCCAATTTTCAAGGGGGGCAGCATGTCCATATTCGGCTAATTATACTCTATCTGCTAATTTAATTCCCCCATCATCCCTTGCCCTTGCCCTTGCCCTTGCCCTTGCCCTTGCCCTTGCCCGAACTCTCATATTTTTAAAACCACCCGCTCGCATGCGCTCGCTAGGCGGGTGGTTTTAAAATTTGAACGTGTGCACGAGAAGGGGCCGGTAATTATTCCAGCATCTGCTCGGCAGGAACGTACTCGTAACCCAGATCGTTTGCGACGAAGCGATTGGTGACTTTGCCGAAGCACACATTCAAGCCGTCGCGCAATCCGACGTTGTCGCTCAGTGCCTTCTTCCAACCTTTGTTAGCGATCTGGACGGCGTAGGACATGGTTGCATTGGTCAATGCAAGCGTGGAAGTTTTTGCACAGGCGCCCGGCATGTTGGTAACGCAGTAATGGATCACGTCGTCGACCAGATAAGTTGGATCGGCATGAGTAGTTGGTCGGGAGGTTTCAGCGCATCCGCCCTGGTCGATCGCTACGTCGACGATCACAGAACCGGGCGTCATTTTCTTGATCATGTCTCGGGTGATCAATTTGGGCGCTGTCTTTCCGGGAATCAGCACGGATCCAATGACTAGGTCCGAGGTGCTGATCAGATGTTCAATGTTTTGCGGTGTGGAGAATACAGTACGGATCGATGGTCCAAATAGTGCATCGATCTCTCTTAAGCGATTTAAGTCGTTGTCGACGACAGCTACTCTCGCGCCCAGACCAAATGCCATGCGCGCAGCTTCTGTGCCCACAACGCCGCCTCCGATCACAGTAACATAAGAAGGGAGCACGCCCGGAACACCACCCAAAAGCAACCCTTTACCGCCATGGTTCATCTGAAGGCAAGTCGCACCCACTTGAATGGAAATGCGCCCTGCAATCTCACTCATCGGAATCAACAAAGGAAGCTTTCCTCGAACATCTGTCACCGTTTCATAAGCAATGGCCACTACCTCTTTTTCGATCAACTCAGCAGTTTGCAATGGATCCGGAGCTAAATGCAGGTAGCAGAACAAAATCTGGCCTTTTTTCAACAGAGGGTACTCAGCCGCCTGAGGCTCTTTGACTTTGATGATCATGTCAGCCTCATACACTTCCTGGGCTGTCTTTACAATTTCAGCCCCGGCGCTTTTATAAAGATCATCGGTAAATCCAATCTTAAATCCGGCATCCGATTGCACAAGAACTTTGTGGCCAGCTGTCGTCAATATCTTCACCATGTCAGGGATTGCACCGACACGGTTTTCATTATTTTTGATTTCTTTTGGAATACCGATTTTCATAAAATTTTGTTCCTATGATGATGGTGAGAGATACTGGAAAATTAGCCAAATTTTCGATTGATATCAATAGACTTCTTTTTAAACTCGCTTTGATTGAAAAATGAGCTATTTTCGAGCAGATTTTTCTCAATATTTTGAGAGCATATGTAAACATATGGTCGAAAAATTTTGAGAAAAAGATGACGAAAAGAGCCATTTTAACAACCAAATGGAGTTTCAAAAGTAGTCTAATTATGCACTAAAACGCTTTCCTCTACTTCCTTTGAAAACTCCATAGAGAGCAGCTTGGAAACGCCTTTCTCTTGCATCGAGACGCCATAAAGGCGGTCTGCGATGGCCATGGTTCTCTTATTGTGGGTCACGATGATGAACTGCGAACGGTCGGTGTAGTTCTTCACCATATTCACAAACCGTTCTACGTTGGAATCGTCCAGAGGTGCATCGATTTCATCTAATAGGCAGAAAGGCGAGGATTTTACCTCGAAGATTGCAAAAAGCAGCGCCATTGCCGTTAAGCACTTCTCACCACCGGAAAGCAAACTGAGCGAACGCATCTCTTTACCGGGAGGCTTCGCGGAAATTTCAATGCCTGCCTCTAGTAAATCGTCGCCAGCTGTCAGTTCCAAGTCTGCCTGACCGCCATGGAACAGTGCTTGGAAATTCTTTTGGAAATGAGAACGAATCAACAGGAATGTATCCTGGAAAGCTTTTCTGCAATCGCCTTCCACCTTCTGAATCAGTGCCAAGAGTTCTGCCTTAGAACCGGAGAGGTCATCGAGCTGGTTGGTCAAGTAGGCGCCTCTTTCCTCTTGCTCTTTGTACTCATCGATTGCCGCCATGTTGACTGGAGGTGCAGATTCAAGGAAATTTCTCCACTTCTTCGCTTCTCTTTCCTGTTGATCTAATGGAGCCGGGAGAATTTCAATCTCATCAAAATCGATCTGGAATCTATCTTTCAACTCCCGCTCACCACTCTCAATCGCGGCTTCTGCGTGCGCTTTTTGGATGCTGATCTGTTGCAGTTTATTCTCCGCCTGTTTCAAAGCCGCGTATGCTTTGTGACGCTTCTCTTCTCTTTCATGTAGCACCTCTTTAGAACGGCCCTGCTCCTGCTTCAAATCTTCAGCCTGTCGAGAATGCGCCTCAAGAAGCAAAGCCAATTTCTGTACCGCTTCTTCATCATTCACATTTGTTTGGACGGTGGCAAAATCTTCCTGATGCTTTTTCAACTCCTTGTAAAGCCGTTCCTTCAAACGTTCGCTCTCTTGGATTTTGACGGATAACAGCCCATTGGCATGGGCCGCTTTGCGAAATTCCTCTTCCATGCTGCGGTAGTAAGCAGAAGCCTGGTCCAATGCCTCTTTCAACTTATGGTACTGCGCTCCCTTTTCTGAAGAAGACTCTTGAAGGGCGTTAAAGCTTGAAAAGGCTTCTTCTGTAGCTTTTTTTGCTAGCAATAACTCCTGCTCCAGCTCTTTCTGCCGTTTTTCTACAGACTCTAATTGGGAAGCGACTCCCTCAATCTCTTCATTGACCTGCTTAACTTCTAGTTCGAGTTTGCCCAATTCTTGAGCTAAGCGTTTTTCCTGAAATTCCGCTTCCATCGCCTCTTTTTCCAAAGCACGCGTCGCTTGATCTTTGATCTTCAACGCCTCTGCAAGCCGATTTTTCTCCTCTTGCAATGCGCGCACTTTATCGCGAGAAGCTTTTGCTTCTTTTTCTGCTCCCTCAATTTTTCCTTGCAGAGCGTGGATCTCCTCATGTCTTGTAAAGGAGGATGCCTTCTCCTCATTTCCATAAAAGCGCACTTTGCGACGGTCTAGAAGCCACCCCTCTTCATGCCACACCTCATCGCCGTGGCTCGATTTTGGAGAGTCAGCGTGGACGATCGAATGAAAGAAGTGGTGCATGACTGCTTCTGGCGTCGTAGCTTTAATGTCAGCCAGGCAAAGGATAGAAAATTCTTTAACCCCTAACGAGTCTGCTGCCTCCAAAACTAACAATAAATCGCGCTCATCAGCTACTGTCAGCGTGTCAGAGTAACGGCTTAGCACAAGCTGAAGCTTTTGAGCGGATTCTCTGCCAGGAATGATCCATTCATAAAGCGGCTTGATCAGCCCATATAGAGGGCTTTTCGGATTTTTGGAATCTTGCAAAAGCTTTTTGCCGCCGGCAGAAAGCCCCTCTCCCTCTTCCTGAAGCTGCTGAAGCACACTTCTTTTCGTTTGAAGAGCTCCCAAAGCTTTCTGCAATTCCAGTGACTGCGCCGTCTCTTTTTCAATTGCGCTATTGACCTGACCTCTCTCTACATCCAATCCATGCAGCTCATCTGCACTTTCGCGATGCTTCTGCTGCTTTTCTTGCAGCTGCTTCTTTTTTTGCTCGTGCTCCAAACCTTTATTCTTGAGAAATCCACTGAGCTGCTTCACGCGCTCTTCAAACTGAACTTTTCTCTCTTGGAAGTTTTTTAGACGCTCCGCCTGACGCTCCTTCTCGCTATGGACCATCGCCTCTTTTCTGGAAGCTTCCAGGCGTATCTCCTGCATTTTTGCCTGTTTTCCTCGCAACGCGTTTAACTCGTTGTCCAATTCGGTAAACAATGCCTTTGCTTGCTCCATCTTTTCTGCAGCCTGCTCTTTCCCTGCACGGAGGCGTTCACACTCTTTCTGATCCTTTTCCGATTCCTGTTGTCGTACAGTTTGCTCTTTCTCAAGAAGGGCGATCTCGCCCTTTTTCTCTTCGATTTCTTTTGAAAGGTTCTGCTTCTTCTTAGAAGATTCTTGCTTGACGTGCTCTTTAAGCTCTTTTTCGCCTTTCATCGTTAAGCAAGCCTCGCGCACTTCCACATAAGCCGCTTCCGTTTTTTCCAAACTCGCCTTTAACCGCTCGCACTCCTTAGACAACAACTCCGCTTCTTCTTTCCACTTTTCTGCCTCTGCCAGTTCTGCCGATTCCTTTGCTTGAAGTTCTGAACGTTTTTTTGAATGGCCTTCATAGCGACTCCTTAGAATCGATCTCTCCAGCTTTTCCAGCTTGGTTTTGCCTTCCTGAAACGCTTGAGCCTCTTCTCGTTGCTGCTTCAACGTGGCAACGCGGCTTAAAACTTCCTTTTGAATGTCGGTCAGCCTCTTAACATTCGAATCAACTTCTTCAAACCTTCTCAAAGTTTCTTTACGCGTATGCAAAAAGCGTTTAATTTCAGCTGCTTCCTCAAATACTTCGCGCCTTTCTTTTGGCGGACGCTGAATGATGTCGTCAATTTCTCGCTGCTGGAACGTAGAAAAGTTGCGCTTTCCAATACCGGAATCAAAGAAAAGACTCTGGATGTCTTTGTATCTAACTATCTGCTTATTAATGAGGTATTCAGAATCGCCATTGCGGAACAACCGCCTTGTGATCTCGATTTCGTCATAAGGCACTGGCAGCTTGCCGCCAATTTCGCTAAAAGTGATTGTCACCTCGGAAAAAGCTTGCGCCTTGCGCGTGGCGGTTCCTGAAAAAATCACGTCGGGCATCTTCCCGCCGCGGAGCGCCTTGATCGACTGCTCCCCTAAAACCCACTGGATCGCATCGCCGATGTTAGATTTCCCGCACCCATTCGGCCCCACAATTGCCGTAATCCCCTCATGGAATCGCACGACAGTCTTATCGGCAAAGGATTTGAATCCCAAAATTTCCAGCTGTTTCAGTTTCATGCAAAAAAACTAACAGAAACGCATTTTCTCAGATAGTGAGGAATGCTTTTTTAGTTTTCTAAAAAAATGAGCAATTTGGTCAAATGGGTATGTTTTGGATAATGTGCATATTTCCTTGACGGCCAATTTGACAGGTCGGATAGGAAAGATTCAAAAGAAGGAGCAATCGCGCGTGGAGAGTTTACAGCAGGTGGGCATTGATTTTTCGGATGGAGCGCCTTGTAAAGCTCCTTTTGTATTGGATCATCTGTGGAAGAATTTACTTCTCGCTTGCAAAAGTTGGCTGAGCAACCCAGGAACCTGAACTGATGCCGGTGATTCAGACTGAGGGGTGCTGTTTATGTGAAACGCAAGGGGCTAAGCTATTTTGGTTCAGTGCTATCAGTTGTTCTGCACACGTCAAGTGTTATGATCAGATCAAACCGCTCGCGGAAAAGGTGATGGAAACCATCGATGCTTCCTTCAAAGAGCCACATCAGAAAGTTGTGGTGCATCGAAGGGTTTTAGCAGAAGTGAGAAGGGCCTGTGGTTCGGAATCCCTCTGTACTTTTCTAGAAAAAAAGGGCTCTGATGCCTTGCGCAGCCTCTTTGATTCCATCAAAATCGATGTGCCTCAATCTCGATTATAAAGAGTTAATGATTGGATTTGTTCATCAGGTCGATCAGAGTGCGGAGGCTCACTTGAATGAGGCCTTCCTGGGGCCTGTCCAGATCGACAATGAGGGCGATGACGGCGGAGAAGGTGAGGATCAGCAGTAAGATGATTCCGGTATAGCGGGCGTGGAAAAGCCCGATTTGATATCCGACGGCGCCGAAGGCGAGAATCGAGACAAAGTAGAGGATATTCCAGATGACGACCGGCATGCGGTAGTGTGCGCCGATGTTGACCCTTTTGGTTTGCAAAACGTGATGATCAAAATCCCATAGAGGGGGATGTGCTGGAAGAGCGAGTTAAGCATGTCAGGCATCATGCAAATTCAAGAAATATTTTGTCTAATACATTTTTTGGAGCAAATGGTCTCCAACGCGTAGAGCATTAGCGATGGCGGTGAGTGAAGGGTTGACAGCTCCGATGCTGGGGAAAAAGCTTGTATCGACGACGTAGAGGTTGGAAAGCTCGTGCGCTTTGCAGTGGATATCCAGAACGGAAGTTTTGGGGTCTGTTCCGAAGCGGCAGGTGCCGGACTGGTGGGCGACGCCGGCGATCGGGATATCGGTTTTTAGATAGAGATGGCGGGGGATCAAGTAATCCGGGTGCATGCCTAAATCGTTCAGCATGGACTTCAGTTTTTCGTAGAGCTTCTGCTTCGGCACCTGATTATTAGGGGTGTAGCTTAAGCGGGTTTTTCCCTCTTTGTTCAAGGTGATGCGGTTTTTTGGATCGGGGAGGTCTTCTGTGGTGAGCCAGAAGTCGACGGCGTGCTTGGCGATGTCGTCTAAGAGCCTCATGGGGGCGAGGGCGGTCTCGATGGGCTTTTCTCCGCGATACATGGGCCCGAGTGATTTACCCACCATTTGGATATTGCCGACGGGGAAGTTAAATCCCTCCATACCGAAATAGAAGTCATTGAGCGCCAAAGTTTTTTGGAACATCGTTTCGTTGGGTTCTTTGGAAAGGGCCAAAACAGCCTGGCTGTTGTGGAACATATAATTGCGGCCTACCTGGTCGGAGCCGTTGGCGAGGCCGTTCGGGTGCTTGTCGGAAGCCGAGCCGAGAAGAAGCTGCGCCGTATTGGCAGCTCCGCAGGAGACGACAAAGAGATCTGCCGTGAAAGAGGTCTGCTCTCCCTTCACGTCGACGATCACTGTGGTAACAGTAGAGCCGCTTTTGTCCGTCTGGAGCTTCAAGGCTTTGGCATGAGTCAGGAGCGTCACATTTTGCTGTTGAATGGCAGGTCTCACGGCAACAGTCTCAGCATCTGCCTTCGCCTGAACGAGGCAGGGAAACCCATCGCAGGTCTGGCAGCGGATGCATTTACTTTTCCAGGGGGCTTTTTCATTCAGCATCACAGCGCAGGGAGCAGGGAAGGGGTGATATCCTGCTTTCGTCAGATTGTCGTAGAGCTGCTGGATCCGCGGCTCATGAGAAACAGGAGGGTAGGGATAGGGTGTGCTGCAAGGAGGTTCTGTCGGGTCGATGCCTCTTTCTCCATGAACGCAATAAAGCTCTTCTGCCTGGGCGTAATAAGGCTCCAGCTCTTCATAGCGGATCGGCCAGGCGGGCGAAATGCCGTCATAGTGGCGGACTTCTTCAAAGTCTCTTTCCCTTAAGCGATATAGGGCTGCGCCATACATTTTGGTCGCTCCGCCGACGAAGTAATGGACTTGGGGCTGAAAGGGCTTTCCCTGGTCGTCCAGCCAGGTGTCTGGAGAGATGTAGCGGTTTTGAACAAAGACGGCGTCGGCATCCCAATTCTCTGCTTCCCGTTTAAGCCAATCTCCTCGTTCCAGAATCAAAATTTTCTTTCCGGAAGGGGCGAGATGGTGCGCGAGCGTCCCTCCTCCGGCTCCGCTGCCAATGATGATGATGTCGTAGTGGGTATCCATCTTCACTCCTTAAGGGTTTTTATCTTTCGGGTTCCACTCGATCCGGGCCGCATCCTGCCGGTCGAGGATTTGCAGTGAGGGCATGCGGCTGAAATAGGCCCAGGCCCATTCCCAAATGGCGCCCATCCGCTGTCGGATGGTGGGAAGTAGTGAAGCGTGGATGAAAAGCCAGGAGACATAGGCCATGATGCCCTCGATTTTCTTCCGCTTTTCTCCGATTTCAGCGACAGCAGCATCTCTGCCGATCATCGCCATAATGCCGCGGTCATCGTACTGAAAGGGGGCTGTTTTCGTTCCGGATATGTCAGCCAGGATATTCCTGGCCGCCCATTCACCCGCCTGTTTGGCAACGGAAGCAAGCTGAGGAAGGGGCTTTCCCTTTGGTCCTGGCATATTGCTCATGTCGCCGACGGCATAGACCTGAGGAAATCCTGCAACCGATAGATCGGAAAGTGTGTTGATGCGGCCTCCATGCCCCTGTGTCAGCCCGCAATGGCCTGCTAAAGGTTCTGCCTGCAGTCCGCCTGCCCAGATCACTGTCTGGGAAAGGATTTTTTCACCGTTCGACAAGATCACATAGCCGTCGCCGATTTTTTTCACTAACAGGCCGAGCTTCAGCTGAACGCCTCTTTCTTTTAAGACGTTCTGCGCATAGCTTTGCGAATCCGTTGCAAAGGCCGATAGAACGGCAGGAGCGTGATCGACCAGGTAAATGGCAGCTTTTGCAAGGGAGAGATCTTTAAATTCTTTCGGCAGAGCAACCCTCATCATGTCGGCAAGACTGCCTGCCACCTCAGTGCCTGTTGCCCCCGCCCCCACGATCACAAAATTCAGGACGCCCTGATCGATTTTTGCAGGATCGCGGTCGGCTTCTTCAAAGACGGAAAGAATCCGGGATCGGAGCCTTTCCGCATCGACCAAATTGTAAAGCGGAAAGCTATATTCCTTAGCGCCCTGCAGATCGAAAAACTGCGGGGTCGATCCGCAGGCCAAGACCAGATAGTCGCCTGTGTAACTTTTCCCCTCTTCCGTAGTGACAGTGCGATTCTGCGGCTCCACCTGAACCACCTTTGCCATTTTGATGTCGATGCGCGCTTGATTGTCGAAATAATGGCGGAACGAAATGGCAGCTTCTTCGATGGAGAGGGCAGAGGTGGCGATCTGGTAGAGAAAGGGGGTAAACTTAAAGTAATTGTTCTGGTCGATCAGAGTGACGTGGACTTCAGGGTTCTTTAAAAGCCGCGATGCGCAATTGAGCCCTGCAAATCCTCCGCCAATCACAACGACATGATGCTGTCCCATTTATAGATTTCCTATTTTTTCGCTTTCGATCAGGCGGGGTGAAACGTTTTGCAGCGTGAATTTACCATACTGATGGATCAGCTTTGCAACAAGAGCCGTCCATCCGGTCTGCTGGCTTGCGCCTAAGCCTTTTCCTGTGTCTCCGTTAAAATATTCATGAAAGAGGAGGTAATCGCCGAAGAGGGGATCCGTCTGGAACTTTTCAATGTCCCCATAGACAGGCCTCCGGCCTCGTTCGTTCCTTAAAAAGATCTGGATGAGGCGGTAGGAGATCTCTGCAGACACTTCCCACAAGTTAGCCATTTTCCCGGAACCGGCGGGACATTCCACTTTCAGGTTGTCGTCGAAATAATAGTGGAATTTCTGCAAGGACTCGATCAGCAGAAAATTCAAAGGAAACCAGACAGGGCCTCGCCAGTTCGAGTTGCCGCCGAAAAGGGGCGTCGTGGATTCGGCAGGTTCATAATCGAGCTGGAAGACTTTACCGCCTAAGGTAATTTTAAAGGGGTTTTCGCCAAGGCTTTTGGAGACGGAACGGATGCCGTAGGGACTCAAAAACTGGCTTTCATCCAGGATCTTCTCCATCATGCGGGAGAGTTTCGTGCTGTTGGCAAATGCCAACAGCATGCGGTTTTGAGCCCCTTTGAGATTTAAGTCGGCGATGTGCTCCAGCATTTCCTTGTGGTTTTGGATGTACCAGAGAAACCTTTTGCGGTAATGAGGGTATTCGACAGCGGTATCGGAATTGTTGGTGCCGACGGCGAAGAGAGGGATGATCCCAATCATGCTTTCTTGAAAAAACTTGATGATCTTTCCATCGGGTTCTAAAAGCACGCTGTAATAAAAGCCCTCCTCTTTGCTCCAAAGTCCATCCGCATTATCTTCGATGTTATTGATGGCATCGGCGATGTTGACAAAGTGCTCGAAAAATTTGGTGGCAATATCTTCAAAAGTGGAATTCTTCTCTGCCAGTTCAAGGGCAATCTGAAGGCAGTTTAAACAGTACATCCCCATCCATCCGGTGGCATCGGGCTGTTCTAAAGCTCCTCCTGAGCGAGGTGCGAGGGATCTATTGAAAGCGCCGATGTTATCGAGCCCTAAAAAGCCCCCTCCGAAGATGTTTCTGCCCGATTCATCTTTTCTGTTGACCCACCAAGTGAAATTGATCACCAACTTCAAGAAGATCCGTTCTAAAAATTGCCGGTCTTCTCTTCCATACATTTCGCGTTCGATCTGATAAACGCGCATGGCAGCCCATGCCTGCACGGGCGGGTTGACATCGGAAAACTTCCATTCATAAGCGGGGATTTGGCCATCGGAGGACATATACCACTCGCGCGTGAGCAGGAGCATCTGATGCTTGGCGAATTCTGGATCGATCATCGCCAATGTGACGGCGTGAAAGGATAAGTCCCAGGCAGCAAACCAAGGGTATTCCCACTTGTCGGGCATGGAAAAGACATCGAAGGCATCCAGCTCAAGCCACTTGCTGTTTCTTCCCGTTTTCCGCTCCGGAGGAGGCGGAGGCTGCAGCGGATCGCCCTCCAGCCATTTTTTAACATTGTAGTGATAGCATTGTTTATTCCAAAGGAGCCCTGCAAAGGCCTGGCGTTGTACTCGCCGCATGTCTTCCGGTAAATCATAAGGCGTCACTTTGAGATAGAAGGCGTCGGCCTCTTCTTTCCTTTGCTCAAACATTTGATCAAAGGTCTTGCCGAAGGGCTGTTCAATGCTGCCCTCATTGCAGAGTCTGAGCCTGATAACCGCTTCTTTGCCGGTAGGGATCTTCAGATGATAGTGTGCGGCGGCTTTTGTCCCTTTGTTTTCAGGGTTGACTGTCGCTTGGGAACCAGAAACGATCGCATCTGAAATGCCATCTTTCACATAAGCGCTTTCATTTTCTGTTTGGAACAGCTTTCGGGCATTGGTCTCATTTTCTGTGAAAAGAAGAGCATCTGCCTGATCGCAATAGAGCCAGAAGTCCCCCAGTTCAGAGTGCGATGCTTTTAAGATCTGGATCTTGTTGTCGGACACTAGGGTGATTTGCGGTTTTTGCTCTCCAAATTGCCAGGACCAGGTATTGCGGAAGAAGAGCGTCGGCAGCAGGTCGATGGCAGCTTCATCAGGTCCGCGGTTGGCAACGGTGATGCGGATCAACAGATCATTGGGAGAGCTTTTGACGTATTCGGTAAAGACATCGAAATAGCGGTTTTCATCAAAAACACCTGTGTCCAAAAGCTCATACTCGCTCTCCTCCCTTGTCCTTTCCGCATTCGTTTTCACCAGATCATCGTAGGGAAAAGCATTCTGAGGGTATTTATAGAGGTGCTTCATGTAGGAATGGGTGGGGACATTGTCGACATAGAAGTAGTATTCTTTGACATCTTCACCGTGGTTTCCTTGAGCGTTCGTCAGGCCGAAGAGCCGCTCCTTTAAAAAGGGATCTTTGCCATTCCACATCGAGAGCGCAAAGCAGAGAATCTGCTTTTGATCGGAAATTCCGGCAATGCCCTCTTCTCCCCAGCGGAAAGCACGCGATCGCGCCTGGTCGTGGGGAAGATACTCCCATGCCGTTCCCTCGGCGCTGTAATCTTCGCGTACTGTCCCCCATTGCCGTTCGCTCAAATAGGGTCCCCAGAATCTCCAGGCGACATCATTCAAACGGATCTCGTCTATCCGCTTTCCTTCAGCCGTCGTTTCAATGCCGAGGGGGCTAGCCATTTTATAACCCCGAACTTTGGTGCATCAAACCGCCGTCGACAAAAACGGTGGCAGCCGTCATGTAGCTTGCCCCCTCGGAAGCCAGGAAGGCGACCACTTTGGCAATCTCTTCGGGTTTCGCCATCCTGCCGACAGGGATGGCAGCATCGAGCTTTTTTAGCAGAGAGGGATCTTTCATGGTCGAGGTGTTGATCGCCGTGGCGACAGCACCAGGCCCGACTGCTGTGATGAGGATGTTGTGTTCTGCCAATTCAAGTGCAGCGGTTCGGGTGAGCATCCTCATGCCTCCTTTGGAAAGGCAGTAGGGAGTGTTGTCTGGCATCGGCCAGTCTTCGTGAACGGAGGAGATATTGATGATTCGCCCTCCCTTTCCTTGCTTAATCATCTGTTTAGCGGCGATTTGGGTGCCGAAGAAAGCGCTTTTGAGATTGATCGCCATCACCCGTTCATACTGCGCTTCTGTCGTCGTGAGCACCGAGGTGCGGGTTTCGATACCGGCATTATTGACTAAGATGTCCAGATGGCCGAATTTTGCAACGGTTTGATCGATCAGCTTTTGGAGATCGGCCACTTGGCTCACATCGGCATCAATCCCTAAAACCCTCTCCCCTAGCGCGATCACCTTCTTTTCCAGTTCTTCCGTGGCATTGGGATTGACGACGTAGTCGATCACGACGTTTGCCCCTCTTTCAGCAAGCTCTAGGACGATGCTGGCGCCAATGCCGGAGTTTCCTCCAGTGATAATCGCCACCTTTCCTTCCAGTGTTTTATCCATGGGACTCCTTGGGTTTCTTTTGGATGATCACCAGCGAGATGATTCCGAGGATGAAGGCAATGAGAGCTCCGATCAGATAAATCTCGGGCAAGCTGATCCGCATCCTTTCTTGCAGGGGGCCGACGCCGAAGGCTGCGATGCCATAGCCTAAGAGGTAGCAGGTGATCACCATGCCGTAGGAAATTCCTGAGTTGTGCATCCAGAGATTACTGAGGGCTAATAAGAGCATGGCAAAAAAGTTCGCGGCAACGCCCCATAAAAAGATCTGTTTGGCTCCATAGCGTCTTATCAGATGGGGATTGGAGGCCGATGCGCCAATCGATAGAAGGGCCTGAGAGATAAAGAGCGCACCATAAGCAATGCTGGATAGGCCGTAAAGAGCCGGATCGGTCAGGATGGTACTGGCTGCCGGGAACGCCACCAGGTCGATCCCTTGAATCAGGCCGGCAGCGTAGAGAGCGAGGGCGACATACTGCGTCATGGGCGTCCCGAAATGATAGGAACCGGTTTTGCTCCCTGGGCGTTCAGCTTGATCGCCCAGACGGAGTTAGAGGAGCAGATGAAAAGAATGTTGTTCTCCTCCCCTCCAAAGGTCAGATTGGCTGTTTCTTTCGGCATCAGGATGTTATCATTGATTTGGTCGGTGAAGAGCAGATAGCCCTCCTCGCTTCCTTCCAGGCCAATGTAGACAGGCCCTTCCGTAAAGCCAAAACCATCAGCCAGATGGACCAGTTCCGGTTTCACGCCGAGGATCTCTTTAAATTCATCCTCATAGACTTCCAGAGGAAGCTGCGGGGAGGTTGAGATCGGGTACGGGAGTGCCTCTCCGGCTGCGAGTCCTCCAAAAAATAGAACGGAAATGAGAAAGGCCAACATCGTCGATCCTTAAAGTAGAGTTCCTCTCTCCGGATGGTAGTTTATTACTCCAGGAGTGACAACCCTAAATTTGGATGAAAAATTTAAAACGCTAATTCTAATAAGCTTAAATCATGGAAAGGGTTCGACGTGCTCTTCGCCCTTTCTTATTGACCGTATAGGATTCAATTCCCGATTGAGCGAGTCGGGAAATTACTTCCGGGAAGGAGATTTTCTCTTCTTCCGATAATTTTCCACATTCTTCTGCGACAGCAAAACTCATGGAAACTCCTCTTTAAGCGATGAAATAAAGAAATTAACATGATTAGAGAAAGGTTGTTAAATATTTTAGGTCGCTTTCCAGAAAAAGGAACAAATACAGGGATCGATTGGCTTAGTGAAGACCCCATATTGGAGGCTACAGGAAGATTTCACTCGAAATTTACTTAGTCAATAAATTACAATGCCTCAATAAGAGGTAAAAAATGTTGGACATTAGGTTAATTCGAAAAGATAAAGCAGGAATAGAAGAAAAATTGAAGCGAAAAGATCCTTCAATTTCTTTAGACCGCATATTCCATTTAGATGAAATGATCCGCGAAGGCAAGACGAAGGTGGAAGCCTTAAAAGCTGAGCGAAATGAAGCATCTAAATCGATCGGGGAGATGAAACGGCAAGGCAAAGACATCTCTGAAGTCACAAAGACAATGGGCGATCTGGCTTCTCTGATTCAGGAGTACGATGAAGCGCTAACCATGCAGGAAACAGAATTTAACGACCTGATGTCCAGGTTGCCAAACATCCCTTACGACAACATCAAAGTTTCGATGGACCCCAAAGAAAACGTCGAAGTGAAGTCATGGGGCAAAAAACGGGAGTTCGATTTCCCCTTTAAGAACCATCTGGAGCTGAATGAAGCGCTGCAGCTGTTTGACTTCAAACGAGGTGCAAAAATCTCAGGTGCCGGCTGGCCGGTGTATAAGCAGTGGGGAGCACGTTTGGAATGGGCACTGCTTCAATACATGATTTCGATCCACATCAAAAACGGATTCTCACAGTGGATTCCGCCGATCGTTGTGCGACCGGAAATTCTTTATGCTTCAGGACAGCTTCCAAAGTTTGCTAATCAGCAGTTCCGCGTCCATGACGATGACTTCAATCTCTTTTTGATACCGACAGCGGAAGTCTCCTTAAACGGTCTCATGAGCGATGAAGTGGTTCCTGAAGAAGAACTACCGCTTAAATTCATAGCCTACACGCCATGTTTCAGACGCGAAGCAGGCGCTGCAGGTGAGAAAGAAAGAGGATTGATCCGCACGCACCAGTTCAATAAAGTGGAAATGTTCTGCTTTACCAAGCCGGATGACGCCGAACGCGTGTTTGAAGAGATGATGAAGAGTGCAGAAGAGATTCTGCAAGGTTTGGAACTGCATTATAGAAACATGCTGCTAGTTACAGGAGATATGTCTTTTGCAGGTGCTAAGACCATCGACATCGAAGTGTGGCTGCCCGGTCAAAACCGCTACTACGAAGTTTCATCTGTCACTAACTGCACTGACTACCAATCGCGTAGATCCAATATCCGCTTCAAAGGCAAGGAAGGCAAACCGGAGTTCCTTTACACACTCAACGGTTCAGGCCTCGCGACTTCGAGACTGATGGTTTCCCTACTGGAAAACAACCAAAACAGCGACGGCTCTGTCACAGTGCCGAAAGTATTGAGACCCTATCTCGGCGGCATTGAAAAGCTAACCCCTTGAAATGGCTGACCTCGCAGAAGTCGAAGCCTTTTTATCCCAACCGGGGGCTCTTTACGATGTAAGGAGCCCTTTGGAATATACACACGCACACATTCCCGGCGCTCGACCCCTTCCCCTCTTTTCAGATGAAGAGCGCGCCATCGTCGGCACCATCTACAAAAAAGAGGGCAAAAACAAAGCCGTCATCAAGGGATTGGAGCTTGTCAGCTGCAAATTCTCCTTGTTTGCCAAGGAAGCCCACGCCACATCTGATCCCATTAAAGTGTACTGCTTTAGAGGCGGGATGCGGAGCCAGGCGGTAGCGTGGCTGTTTGGACTCGTAGATAAAAAACCGGCGCTCCTTCCAGGCGGATACAAAGCATTTCGCAGGTTCGTACAAGCTCAGTTGAAACGCTCATGGAACTTTCAGATCCTCGGCGGATTAACGGGAAGCGGTAAAACAGCACAACTGCATCGCTTTCTCCATGAAGGCCAACAGGTGCTCGACCTAGAAAAGATCGCCTCTCATCGCGGCAGCGCCTTCGGCTCCATCGGCCAAGCGGCTCAGCCTTCCAACGAAGCGTTTGAAAACGTGATCGCAATGGAACTTGTAAAAATGGATCCCCAAAAACCGATCTGGCTGGAAGATGAAAGCCGCATGATCGGCACTTGTAAAATCCCCGATAACCTGTTCCACTTAATGCAAAGTGCGCCGCATTACTATCTGGACAAACCCTTTGACGAACGCATGTCACACCTCATCTCTGAGTATGGGGCATTCCCTGTAGAGTTACTCATTGAAGCCACTGAAAAAATTGCCAGAAAACTGGGCGGTCAAAGAACTAAAGAGACCGTTCAACTATTGCAAAACGGCGACATTGAATCAGCATTCAAACTGTTGCTAGAATATTACGACTCATCCTACATATATAATATGAAAAAAAGAGGGACCTCATGGACAACTTTCTCCGCTTCCTAAATCACTCCCCAACTTCTTACCATGCGGTCAAAAGCGGAGAAGAGCTATTAAAAAAGTCTGGCTTTCAACGGCTGGATGAAACTGAAAAATGGCAGCTAAAAAAGGGCGGTTCCTATTTTGTTTCAAGAGAAGGCTCTCTCATGGCCTTCAGAATTCCTAAAAAACCCTTTTCAGAAGCGATTGTGCTGGCAGCCCATACAGACAGTCCAGGCCTCAAGTTAAAACCACACGCAGAATATGAAAAGGATGGAATCAAGCAATTAGCGTTGGAAGTGTATGGAGGGCCTCTTCTCTCTTCCTGGCTGAACCGCGATCTGGGCATCGCCGGAAAAGTGCTCTTCCGCGACAACAAAGGCACTATTCGAGAAAGCTTGGTCGATCTGAAAAAGCACCCCTTAATTATTCCTCAGCTAGCGATCCATCTGGATCGAAAAGTTAACGACGAGGGCTTAATCTTAAACAAACAAGAACATCTGAATGCGATATGGGGAGAAACAAGGGGAAAAGAAAGCTATCTTCTGAAAGCCCTCAAATCAGAATTACCCATCAAAGAACTGTTAGCACATGATCTCTATGTGTACCCCATTGAAAAAGCGACTACAGCAGGTTTTCACAATGAGCTTATTTCCGGATATCGCCTGGACAACCTAGCCTCCTGCTATCCGATTCTCCAAGCCCTCTGTCAAAAGAAGGAAGCATCGAAGCTCTCTATTGCAGTCTTATGGGACCATGAAGAAATTGGTTCTTCCACCGCCAGCGGTGCGCAATCCCCCTTCTTCTCCCACACATTGGAAAGGTTGTTTTTAGCTCTTAATATTCCTCGCGAGGAAGAGCTCAGACTTCTTGCCTCATCACTATGCGTCTCCGTCGATCTTGCCCATGCCCTCAACCCCAATTATCCCGATAAGTACGATGCAAGACACAAACTAGCCCTCGGCGGAGGCGTCGTCGTCAAAACAAGCGCCCAAAAGCGCTACGCTACGGATGTGAAATCAACCAAAGAGCTGTTCCGGGCGGCGAAAAAAGCCCATCTTAAACTAAACTTCTTCACCTCACGAAACGATCTCCCCTCCGGCACTACAATCGGCCCAATCCACGCCACACAAACCGGAATCCCCACCGTCGACATCGGCATAGCAGAGCTGTCGATGCACTCCTGCCGCGAACTGCTCGCCGCAGAAGACATCACCTCCCTAGAAAAACTCCTCTTCAACCTACTTTAAGGTGAAGGTGCTCTCCTTTGTGTCTTTGTGGCTTTGTGTTTCAATTATTTTAGAAAAGAAAATGAAACACAAAGTCACAAAGACACAAAGAAAAACCTAATCGTATTCTTGAGAAGTTATTTCAATAAAAGCTTGTCTACAAGCTGATAGAGAGCTAATAGATCTGGTATGAGTTCTTCGCTTTGCCGTCTCAGCAGCTCGTCTTTACTTCCGCCCGGAAAGCCGATTTTAGCCACATGTTTGGCCTCATCTTCAGTATGGAAATCTTGATAGAGCAGACGGGCTTCACTTAAAAATGTATTAAGAGGGGTATCTATGGCATCAGGATAACGCGTCCAGGTGGCATAATCTTGCCACTTTTCAAGCAGAAGAATCTCATCTGAGGTCAAATCCACATGTGATTGAATCCAATCGTAGAGTCGGTTTAAATGGTGGTCGTAACGGAGCGGTCGCTGGCCAACCATATCGAAACTGCAGTGACGAGCAGAACTATCCTTACCTGCAATCGGCAGTGACATCAGATGCATTTTTAAAGCCCCTTCCACAAGCAAGCCGGTTTTTTGCGTCAGGTGGCTCAAGCATTCAGATGAGCACGCCTCATTCTGACAAAGCGAAAAAAGCGGTTCGATCTCGTCAATAAATTGTGATAGCCTAATGCAGATCAAATCAAGATAACTATTTCGCAAGGTAACGTCTATCTTCTGCTCTTCAGGTAACTCCTGGCATTGAAATTCACCTCGTTTAGGAAGGTGGTCTTTCAGCTGCTGCAGAGCTTTAACTTTAATGCGAGGCAATTGCATTTTGGTGATGGATCCCTCTTGGAACGATTCTGCACCAAGACAGTATGCGGTTCTTTTCACATCTTCCCACACATTCGTTTTCGAAATCTTTGGTCGCTTAAAGCTAATGGGAAGGTAGTGCTGCATTTTGCCGAGCCATTCCCCCATCCCTTTGTCTTGACCTTTTGAAGACAACTTATGAGTTTCTTCAGGTTTTAAATGAGCTTCAAGGCAGAGAGCCGCTTTTTCGTAGAGAGCCTCCAAACTAACAGGCTTTTTTAAAAGTTCAATAAAGGACTGCATTTGCACTTTGAGATTGCGTGGTGCATGTTTCAGTAATCCATCCAGTGCTTCTAAGTAACTTTTCTGTAATGTTACTGGTAACTCTATTGCCTTTATCTCTTCTACTTCCTGAACAGGCGCTTCCGATTTTACAGACGGCTTCGGAGTAGTCTTTACTTCTTTTGCCAAAGGAGTTTTAGTTGCACTCCAGCCCATCTCAAAAAGCGGCTGAACGTACAGACTTCTCACAAGTGTAAATGTTTCTAATGCCAGTTGTGAATCGCGTGCATTTTCTGATTTATCTGCCATTGCTTCTTCTATCACCGATACCAATCGACTCAAGTATTCTGCCTCCTTCAAGGACTCCATTGCCATTAAGACTTTCTCTGGATTATTCACGTCGGAACAATCCAATATCTGATGAATCCAAGGACATCGACTAATATTCAACAAAGTCCATACCGTCGCAAATTGTCTGTAGTGTTCTTCAATAATTCCAGATATACCTCTAGGATGGGAATTGGTTGGCAAAGGAGCGATCAACCAATGATGAGTAATATGAGGAAACTTTCCACCGCAATTTTTTACAATCGCATCCATCCATTCGCACTCTGAAAAATCGCTAGGGTTGAATGTAATATTGGCGTTAAATGAATTTTTACCTTGTTCAAAAAGTAATAATATCAAGTTAAGAAACATCAACCGACGCCGTGTCAAATCTTGTCCTGCTGTTTTGTTATTCACTATCTGATCAACCCAACGCAATCTAAGCACATCCACAGGCCTCATAAATCCTGCTTTTTGAGAGACGCAATCCTGGAATCGTTCAATAAAACTGCATGCTGCTTTCATGTGCTCTAAGAGTGGTTTCAAAGCAGCTCTGTGAAATCGTTCGAGAAGCACTATTGCAGCGGAAAATTGCTTATCGATCCAGACTCGTACCTCCCTATGGTATATTTCTTGTAAAAGTTGCTCTTGAAATCTTAAGTGTTCGTTGGGATCGAAATTCTCAAGCAGTTTGTAGAGGTAAAAATAACTCGCGCGATCTCCCTTTTTGACCAACGCTAATAGGTTTAAAATCTGGTCATACTTTTTTTTGTATTCAGTTAAGTGAGCTGATATGCGTTTGGATATTTTAGAAAACTCTATCGCAAAGGCCCTATCCGATTTCTGCATAGCAATCTGTTCGAATGTCAGCCTGTCATTAGCCGACTCTGCCAATTCTAAAGCATTTCTGAACAGCATCATCAGCTCTTTCGAGAAGTCAGACATCGAACGAACGCCTACAGGGAGAAATAAACAAGGCGTAAGTTCTTTTGGAGATGCACAGACGTCCTTTAAGAGCTGCAGACCGTTTGCCAGTCCATCATACACTACTGCATTGTGAAAATCGGTTCTTTTATAACTTGACAACTGAAATTCTAAATGATCCAAAATACCACTTAGGCAATCCTTTATTGCCGTTTCGTCCGGATAAGCTCTTCTTTCCATTTCAAAATAGGCAATGAAAACATCTCGATTCCAAGCATGAACCCTATTGGATCCGTATACAGAGGAATTTTGAATCTCAATCTTTAGATCAGCGGGCTTCAGAACAATGCTCCCAATTAAAAGCCTCATGTGATTAATTCTAGGAACATCCCGAACAGGAATTAGTTTGTATAAGCGGTTGAGCCATTTCGTTTGACTCTCTTGCAGCTCTTTTTTCCACTCGATTCTTGCAAGAAGAGCGATGCACTTGTTGTCGATTTCGCTAAATGAAAACCCTTTTACATTTGCAGGTGTGATCTCCCCCGGCCATAAATAGGAAGCGGGATGCGCAAGTGCCTGAGCCGCCCTTAGTTGATTAATTGGAGTCATGAAAACCTTATAAGAGAATCATGCCCGCAAATAAGGTTAAGCTCAAGAAAAAACAAAGACTTATATCAACCGCGGAAGTCAGCTTGCGGGAGATAGGTGTTGAGGCTTTTAAACACCTTGGTAGGACTGGAGAGAGTCTCCATTGTGGGATTGCTGTCAAAGAACTCATCAAGGGAAGCAAGCAACGCCTCTCGTTCATTAGGATCCATGTTACCTAGCTCTTCCTCGATCCGGCTCAAAAGATCATTGCGAATATCGCCATTTGGGAGCTCAATTTCACCGTTCAGCATGGCTCTGAATTCGATGCTGGTCATCTTGCCTGCTTCAGCGACATAAACTAGTGCCAAAGCGGTAGAAAGAAGAACCAATCTTACAACCGATGCTAGCTGAGACATGCGCTGTTCGCTGACCGGTGTGCCTTTGGCGATGCTTGCAGTGATCATATTATTCAAAAAAGCACCAAACGAATTGCTGCCCACCAGCGCGAGCATATTTTCTGCATACTGTTGTGCGTAGGCCTGATCAATCTCTTCACCCATGCTGCTTGGTTGGCTAATCACTTGAGCAGCCGTCGTATACATGATTCCTAAGCAGAATACGGGAATAAGCATCGATAGATCGGGAACGATCGGTTGAATTGTACTTGCTGCGATTTCTTGGATAGGAGTAAAAGAAACGATGCTGCTAGGATCGGGCAGCATCATCTGCGTGATGCCGGCGCCTGTGATGATCATTCCTAGAGCAAAAGCAGAAACCGCTGCTGCGCTTTCGTTCTCGATCTGTTGGAAGTAATTGTCTTTCATCACCTGCAGCTGGACAATTTCTCTCTGAATTTCGCGCCTTTCAATGTTTTGTCTTTGATCAGCTTCTCGTGAAGCTTGCGCCTGCTGCTGAATGCTCGTCAGCCAATTGTCCAACATGGACGAGATGGCATTATTTTTTGTAGTGTCCAACGAGTACATAGCACGTATGTTAGAGATCGCCATATTGTTCTCATTTGCCTGGAAAGAATCAGGCGGAACAAGCAAAGGAGTCTGGGCGTTAAGAAGAATTGTAATGATATAAGCTTGCTCTGAGGGAGTCAGCTGATCGAAGGTCAATTTTTGACTATCGGGGCCGTTTAGTTGAACCCAATCAGGGCCGAAGATGACTGAACTTACGTCGTCATTAGGAATTCCGGAGCCGACACTATTCGTCATAAAACACCTCCCCTACAAATATATTATAACAAAAAAATCATTATTTTACTATCCTTGAAAACATGAGCCATCAACCCTCTCATTTTAAAGGAAAAGACGCTATCCAGCACGTAGCAGAAAAGCAAGCAGAAGGCATGCTTTCATCAGCGGAAATCCACGGCACTGAAGTCCCCGGACATATCGGTTCTTTTGCGGACAGCGTGCGAGATACCGTAGTCGTTCTATTTCTGATCGTAGCCATCAATCAAAATTACCACTCTCTTTTGTTTCTTCTCTTAGGATGGACCGCTTGGAAAGCGGGAAGAGCCGCATGGCTAGGATGGTCGCGGCTTGAGAGATTGCATCGCGTATTAGAGCAGGAAAAATGGGAAATCGACCACAACCGCCTGCAAGAGCGCGATGAGTTAACTGAACTTTACAGAGCTAAAGGGTTTGAAGGGAAACTTCTAAACGACGTGATCGATGTACTCATGGCCGATGGCGATCGTCTGCTTCGGGTGATGGTGGAAGAGGAACTAGGTCTCTCTTTAAAGCGCCTGGAACATCCCATAAAACAGGGATTTGGAGCCTTTTTAGGTGCACTGATCCCCGGAGCACTCCTTCTTGCCATAGGGCACTTCTCTTCGCCTCTTATTTTCGTCCTAAGCGGATTTCTCATTATCGGTCTTGCAAGCGCCCTGCTTGCTCACTATGCACGTAATCGTCTGATCCCTGCCATCGTGTGGAATCTTGCGATCGCTGCATTAGCCTTAGGCATCACTTACTATACTCAACTACTCTTCCCATGACAATACAAAACCCCATACCGCCCCATGCACGAACTCCTCAAGCTTCCGTTGTGTTATTCGACGAGTTTTTTGAGACCGGAAAAGAGGAGGAATTGAGTCCTTTTATTACCGACTCCTCGAAATCGCTCTCGATCAACCTACCTTTACGCGCCGCTCTATTTTCTGCAGTCCTATTGGTTTTCGCTTACGTCTGCATGTTCCTCTCCTACCCCATACCGCTGCAGCACCTGCTTCTGCTGTTTATTTACATTCTGGCAGGCATTCCTGCGTTAATTGAGTCGATCGAAGACTTGGCTAGCTTTCAAGTAAACATCGACGTTTTAATGACTTTAGCAGCCTTCGGATCAATCCTTATTGGCAGTCCCTTTGAGGGCGCCTTACTTCTGGTTCTTTTCTCCATTTCCGGGGCGATGGAAGAAGCTGTCACACGAAAAGCAAAAGCCTCTATCAAAAGCCTGCACAAGCTCTCTCCAACACGCGCCAACGTGATCGGTGAAGATGGAATTGCCCTGGAAAAAGCCATTCAGGAAGTCCCCGTTTACGCAAAAATCTTAATCAAGGCAGGACAAACCGTACCTCTTGACGGCAAAATTCTCGAGGGAACCTCGTCTCTTAACTTTGTCCATTTAACGGGAGAGAGCTTGCCTGTCACAAAAAAACCGGGCGATCAGATCCCTGCCGGAGCGCTAAACATCGATGGTGCTCTGGTTGTCGAGGTCACACACACAAGCCAAGACTCCACACTGGCTCGAATCATTCGGCTTGTAACAGAAGCGCAAGAAGCAAAACCGACCCTGCAACGCTTTTTCGACAAGGTATCTCAACGCTACGCCTCATCGATCATCTCGCTATCGCTGCTATTTGCGCTATCCTTTCCTGCTCTTCTTGGCATCCCCTTCTTAGGGCATGAAGGATCGATCTATCGCGCTTTAACATTTCTCATTGCTGCCTCACCCTGCGCCCTAATCATTGCGATCCCCATCGCTTACTTAAGCGCCATCGGCTCCTGCGCAAGAAACGGCATCGTACTAAAAGGAGGCATCACCCTAGACGCTTTAGCTACCTGTAAAACGATCGCCTTCGATAAAACAGGAACTTTGACTACAGGAGAATTGCACTGTCTGGGATTTGAACCGCTGCATCCGGAACTAGCCCACAACAAAGATGAAGCGCTAAAAATCGCGTTTGCACTGGAACAAAACGCTGTCCACCCTATTGCCAAAGCAATCACTCTGTATGCAATCGAAAAGGGCGAAACTCCAGCGCCCATCGAACAGTTTCTCTCTATTCCAGGCTACGGTCTTGAAGCTACCTTTAAAGGCAAAAAAATCTACCTTGGAAAGCCTGACTTTATCGAATCGAAACTCCCGGAAAAAGAAGCGCTCCTGCTTAAAGAAAAAGTAGAAACACTACGAAAAAAAGGAGAACTTTTAGCGCTCCTACTCATCGAAAACACCCTTTACCTTTTCCGCTTCCAAGATTCGATTCGCAAAGAGATTAAAAAAACGCTGACAAACCTGAAGAGCCGAGGCTATAAACTGCTAATGCTGACAGGAGACCATCCAGAAAGCGCCCATCGCATCGCAAAAGAGATCGGCATCGACGAAGTGTACGCCGATTTAAAACCGGAAGACAAATTGGAAATCGTAGCTTCCCGCTCTGCACAAGAAGGCCTTGTCATGATCGGCGACGGAGTAAATGATGCCCCCGCACTTGCAAGAGCCACCGTTGGCATCTCCATGGGCAAAGTCGGCAGCTCAAGTGCCATCGAAGCCGCCGATATCGTTCTTCTAAACGATAACATCGACAAACTCGACTGGCTCACCCACAAGGCCAAGATGACCAAGATCATCGTCAAACAAAACCTTTTCCTCTCCACCTGCGCCATCATCATCGCCAGCACCCCCGCCTTAGCCGGCATCATCCCGCTCTGGCTCGCCGTCGTCATGCACGAAGGCGGCACCGTCATCGTCGGCCTAAACGGCCTCCGCCTCCTAAGAAATTAAGCTGCAGCTCAAGCAATACACTTGTATTTCTTTTTTGATTTCGGCTATTTTAAAGTTAGACTTTAAATTGGACGAATTAAAATGTATCGGCGACGCACCTTAGAAACTTTCTTAAAAGAAGCGAATAAGCATTTCCCCGCGCTTATGATCACTGGCCCTCGTCAGGTGGGAAAAACGACTATCTTGCGCCATTTGAGTGAAAAAAATCGCACTTATATTTCTCTGGACGATCCTCTCGTATCGTCACTAGCAAGAAAAGAACCAGCCCTTTTCCTCCAAAGATTCGAACCGCCAATCCTCATCGATGAAATCCAATATGCTCCTGAACTTCTTCCTTACATCAAACTCTATGTCGACGAGCACAAAAATAACGGCGATTTTTGGCTCACCGGCTCCCAACAATTCCATTTAATGAAGGGCGTATCAGAGTCTTTAGCCGGACGTGTAGGCATTATGCACATGCAAGGTTTATCACTAAAAGAACAGCAAAACCACGCTGAAGCCGATACTCCCTTCCTGCCTAACCTTAAACAGCTACAAAAGAGAATTGAAGGAGCAGATAATCTCTCATTGAAAGAACTTTATCGCATCATTTGGCGTGGATCTTTTCCAGCATTAGACTTAAATCCGATGATGAACCGCGATCTTTTTTACAGTTCTTACGTTCAAACCTATCTACAACGCGATGTACGCGATTTAGCACGCGTGAGTGATGAAGATGCCTTCCTAAAATTTCTTAGAGCAGCTGCAGCTCGCACAGCACAATTGCTTAACCTATCCGAAATGGCCCGTGATGTGGGTATCAGCTCTGTTACAGCAAAACATTGGTTAACCATTCTTCAAAGTTCCGGTATTATCTATCTTCTAGAGCCTTATCACACCAATATCACTAAACGCTTGATCAAAACTCCAAAACTGATTTTTTTAGATACTGGGCTTGCAACCTATCTTACCGAATGGTCAACTCCAGAAACCTTAGAGGCGGGTTCAATGTCGGGCAACATTCTTGAGACTTTCGCGATAAGCGAAATTCTAAAAAGCTACTGGCATAATGGTAGAGAGGCTCCCCTCTATTATTATCGCGATAAAGACCAACGCGAAATCGATCTGCTCATAGTTCAAGACAACACCATTTACCCTATTGAATGTAAAAAAACCGCAACACCTTCTCCAGACACCATACGCCATTTTAGAGCATTAGAAACTCTTCAAATTCCGATTGGCGCCGGCGCAGTGCTCTGCCTAAGCGACAAGTTATTGCCGATCTCTCAGCATGTCCAAGCAGTTCCTATCTATTCCTTATAGAATTTCGTCCAATTTAAAGTCCGACATTAATTTAGACGGCTTTAGAAACATCTTTTTCCAAAAAAATTTGACTTCGATTTAACTGGGGATAACCCGGGAGGTATGAGATGTTTGCAATAGGTTTAGGATGTGCGGGTCTCTATGGTTATGCTGGTGTAAAAGCTTCTCAAGCGATGAACGCACGAAAAACTGCCCTCCAGTTAGAACAGGCTGTGAACAATCCGATCCCTAAGCAGGAAGATCAAACAGCTTACGTTGCGATTAGGTGCCTGGGCTTAGCGGAAACCTCCTCCTGGTTTCCTACGGAGAAAGGAGTGCTGGTCGGCCGCTTTTTCATGGCAAAAGCGACCCGTAGCTCGAACCCCACGATCAATGTGACCAATTCCGTTTGCTTTCCTCAAGAACTCTCTCTTACCTTCCATGGTCAGGAGGTGATCGTCCACCATCTCGATCTGGCAGACTGGGACGGATCTTTAAAAACGGCGACAACCCGTCACAGTCCGGAAGAAACTTCTATCTTGTTAAATGCATACAACTTAGAAACGGATTTATCCACAAGATATAAGTTAAAGGCTGAGTGGTTTGAGGGCAACCAACTGACGCTTTTTGCACAGGCGACTCGCATAGGAAATCGGCTCTACCTAAAGCAGCCGCACGATGGAAGAAGCCCCTTTATCGCGACTACCCAGGAGCCTAGTGCCTACGCAGCTTCCATAAAGTCTCACAGCTTACACCTGCAAAAACAGGCACAAAATGGGGCTCTTCTAGCCACCCTAATCGGTTCAGCCACGAACGCCTATCGGATTCAACACAAAGCCGCTAAGGCGCTGTCCGTCTGTGTAGCCATAAGCTCTCTTACGGGAGGAGTCAAAGGATTATTTTGAAAGATTTTGCAGGTTCTGAGAAGATGGGAATATGCCTCCCACTACAAATGAAAAACTAGAACAGGCCCTCCAAAGGGAAACGGAAAAGTTCAAGCAGTCCTACTTGTGGTTAGAGGAGGCTATGCCGAAGGCGTTTTTCAAAGAGATTTCTTTGGAAAACCTGCTTCTGGTTACTCACAGCTTAATGGGCTTTCCGCTTCAAGATTACTATTCGACGATCCACTTGAAGTGCGCAGCGCTAGTTTTGAGCCTGGATGTCGCGGATGCCGACTTGCGCATTCTACAGCAGTATGCGATGTATGGCATTAAGAACTACCAAACTTTTGTCTCGAAAACTCTTCCACCCTTTCCCGGAATCACTAAGAAGCTTCGCGTGGCCCACATTATTTTCACCGATGCCGAGGAAAGTGAAGATAAAGAGATCGCTCCACAAACCCGTGAGAACCTTCAATCCTTGGTGATGGGGAAAAACCCTAATGCTTCTCAAACGGAAGTCGAGCGTTTAATCCGCGACCTTTCGGGAAGGTTTTTAAATTCCTTGAGCGAAAACACCCTCTCAATGGCTTTGGAGATGTATTTCCGGGCAAAAACGCGCGATAGTTGCCAATATGACGTGAGATACCGCGAAGATTGGCAAGAAAAGGGCTCAGGATCGATGCAGATTGTCTTGGCATGGAAAAACATCCCCAAGCATAACTTTCTTTACAGGCTAGCAAGAACGATCTACCGCCATCAGTTAGTGATCAAGAGGGCCGATGCCACTTACGTCAACCCTTACGACAGAGAAAGCATTCTTCTGATGATGCTGGATCTGCATGGAGCTGACGGACAGCCAGCAGAAGAGGTCGCTGACATTCCCGAGTTCTTACGGGAGTTTGCAACTGTAAAGTACTTTGCCAGCTTCGACAGATTTGACAAAGATTTAGTTACGACAGGCTATATCAGCGGAAACGCGGCCAACCTCTTAAGGGCAATGGTCTACTTTATCCATCAAGCCCTCGTCCACATCGATCCTAACTTATATAACTTCGAAAACGTCGAAGAGGGGCTCTGCAGGCATCCAGAGCTGACTGCAATGCTGACAGAGACCTTTAAATGGAAATTTCATCCGGAGCTTCACAATTTTGACCGTTATCAATCTCTAAAGGAAAAATTCCTGAATATGGTCGAGAGGTTGGATACGGGACAGGAAGAGAACGACCTTAGGAGAAAGACCATTCTCCGGCAAGGGTTGGCTATGGTGGATTACACATTGAAAACCAATGCCTATCGATTGAATTTTACAGGATTAAGTTTTCGTCTCGATCCAAAATATTTAGACGCCATCCCTTTTGATAGAAGCAAAAAATTCCCGGAACTGCCCTACGCGATCTTTTTTATAAAAGGGATGCATTATTTCGGCTACCACATCCGCTTTAAAGACCTATCCAGAGGTGGATTGCGCACCGTATTTCCCGAACAGACAGAACGGATGATTTATGAGCGGAATACGATCTTTACCGAATGCTATAATCTCGCCTATACACAGCACTTGAAAAACAAAGATATCCCTGAAGGCGGCTCCAAAGGACTGATTTTCCTAAAACCCTATGACAGGTTGGACTCAGAGTCGGAAATTTACAAACGCGAACTGGAAAGAAAGAGCACTCCACCTGAAGAGACAACCAAAAAACTCGCTCAGTTTCAGCAAGAACAAACTCAGGAATATCTGTATCAGGCACAACGATCCTATGTCGAATGCCTCACAACGATCGTCAACTGCGAACCGGATGGAGCATTGAAAGCACGCCGCATCGTCGATTATTGGAAAAAGCCCGAGTATCTCTACTTAGGTCCGGATGAAAACATGCACGATGCCATGATCCTCTGGATTGCGCAGTACAGTGAAGAGCATGGCTACAAACCCGGCACCTCATTTATCACGAGCAAACCTACCGCAGGCATTAACCATAAGCAATATGGAGTAACCTCGCTTGGCGTCAACGCCTATATGAGGGAATTTCTCAAGTACATCGGCATCGACCCTCAAAAAGAGCCTTTTACAATAAAAATCGCAGGAGGCCCCGACGGAGATGTCGCAGGCAACCAGATCTGCAACCTGTTCAAATACTATCCGCATACTGCAAAACTACTCGCTCTCATCGATATTTCAGGAGCAGCTTATGACCCTGAAGGACTCGATCTGCATCAACTAAAAGATCTGTTTGAGCTTGGACGCCCTATCGCCTTTTACGACCGCAGCAAGCTGCATAACGGAGCCTACCTAATCGATAAGACTAAGCGAAAGGAAAGCACGCCGATAGCGCAGCAAATCCAGCTCACCAAAAAGGTCGATGGTGTTCTTGAAGAGGAGTGGCTATCCGGTAGCGAAGTAAACCACCTGTTGAGAGAGACCATCAATAAGACAAAAACAGACGTATTCATCCCTGCAGGCGGAAGACCAAGAACGTTAAATGAGAGTAACTGGAAAGACTTTTTAGACGAAAACAACAAACCCACTTCCAAAGTGATCATTGAAGGAGCAAACCTCTATCTCAACTCTTTTGCTAGGCGAGAACTTGAAAAGCTTGGCTGCCTCATCGTCCGAGATAGCTCAGCGAACAAAACAGGCGTCATCTGCTCTTCTTTTGAGGTGCTATGCGGGTTAACCTTAGGCGACTCCAAATTCGTTGAAAACAAAGACTCTCTCGTCAAAGAAATTCTCGAACGATTAAGTCAACTAGCCTTAAGCGAAGCAGAGCTGCTGATCCGCGAACATCAAACCAGCGGCATTCCTCTTACAGAAATCTCCTCTAAAGTCTCTGAACGCATTAACCAGTTCACCTATCAGCTACTCAACCACCTCGACTCCATCTCCATCGGTAAAAACCCCAAAGACCCTCTCGTCCACTGCTTCCTCGATTACTGCCCTCGGACTTTGCAGGAACATTACCTTAACGAGCTCCTTTCAGAAATCCCCGATCAGCACAAAAAAGCGATCATCGCCTGCCATGTTGGGGCCCGCCTCGTTTACAAAAAAGGACTCCATTGGTTCCCCTCTATCGTCGATATTCTCCCTCTCGTTCTCGAAGAATTAAACACGACCTAGCACTCAATCGATGAGACTGCTAATTTTTGCTTGACCTGAAAAAATCCCCCGTTATATAATGAAACTAAGAGGAAAAGATGAGACCGCAAACCGTAAAAAAAATTGAGCGCTCCCAAAAAGAGATGGAAGTTTTGATCGGGTTGATCGACCACTACCTCCTGAGCGGAAAACCTGTCGGTTCACACACTTTAAAAGACGCCGGGTTTGACCATTTGAGCTCAGCGACGATCCGCAATTACTTCGTCAAACTGGAGGAAGATGGCTACCTTGAGCAATTGCACACCTCCGGCGGCCGCATCCCGACCGAAAAGGCGTACCGATTCTATGCCGAACAGTGCAAAGACCGCAGCGTCCTCGAAGAAAAAGCGCTGAGAGAAGTCGCCCAGCTTAAAAAAATTTCCTCTAAAGAAATCGCCAAAATTTTGCGCACCTATGCGGATAAATTAAGCCATTTTGCAGATAGCGCCGTTTTTATCTCCTCTCCCCGTTTTGAGCAGGACTTCATTACAGACATTAAAGTGCTGCCGATCGACACAACGCGCTGCCTATTTGCGATCGTCACTGATTTTGGTTCCGTCCAAACGGAAATTCTCCCGACAAAAGAAAAAATGACCAGTTTTTCTGCCAAAAGGATCGAACAGTATCTCCATGCGCGCTTGACAGGACAGGAAAACTTGCAGCCCTTAGAGCCCGAAGAAGAGTTATTCGCCAAAGAATTCTACAACGAGATCGTCCTCCGCTTTCTCGCCTCCTACACCAACTTCATGGAAGAGGATCTCTACTGGCATGGATTCTCCAAACTGCTTCACTACCCCGATTTCCACGATCCAGCGATCTTAGCTGAAAGCTTGGCGCTGTTTGAGAACAGCATGGGCATGCGCCACCTCGTTCGCGATACGTTGGCACACAACGAACTAAAGTGCTGGGTGGGAAGCGATTTAAGCCCCTTTGCAGGCAAAGAGGCTCAAGCTACCGTTATCGCGATCCCCTATAAGATCCACCAGCAGCCTGTAGGTGCGATCGGCGTTCTCGGACCGATGCGTCTTCCCTATAGAAAATTATTTGGGCTGCTCGAAGCGTTAAGCGATGCCTTAAGTGAATGCCTGACTAACAACCTATACAAGTTTAAGCTCTCTTTCAGACAGCCTGAACCCCTTGTAAAACGGATCGAGCACAAACCCATTAAACTTATTGAACACAGGACAAAATAAAGAATGAACGATGAAACCCCTGAAGCTGAGCCTCAAAACAAAAAGGAAGCCAAGGTCGACTTGCTTGAGCAGCTGCAAAGCGAACTCAGCGAGTGCAAAGACAAATATTTAAGGTCGCTTGCTGAATCAGACAATATGCGCAAGCGCCTGCAGAAAGAAAAACAGGAGATGATGCAGTATGCCGTCTCCGAAATTGTAGCAGAGTTTTTAGGTCCAATTGACCATATGGAAAATGCGTTAAAGCATACGCAAAACATGTCCGAGGATGTAAAGCTGTGGAGCCTGGGCTTCCAGATGATCCTTACGCAATTTAAAGACGTGCTTGCAAACAACGGGATCCAGACGATCGAATCTCTGGGATCGGCTTTTGATCCGCACCTCCACGAAGCTGTAGAAACAGAACCGAAAGAGGGCGTTGCTTCAGGCATCATTTTAGAAGAATTTGTACGCGGCTACAAAATGGGGGAGAAAATCATCCGCCCAGCCAGAGTAAAGGTCGCAAAATAGAAGGAGAGACAGCATGACTGCACAAAATAAGAAAAGCAAAATCATCGGTATTGACTTAGGAACGACCAACTCCTGCGTAGCAGTGATGGAAGGCGGACAGCCTAAGGTCATCGCCAACGCCGAAGGAGCAAGAACAACTCCCTCCGTCGTAGCATTCAAAGGGTCTGAGAGACTCGTCGGCATCCCTGCCAAAAGACAGGCTGTCGTCAACTCAGAGAACACCATCTTTTCGTCCAAGCGCTTTATCGGAAGAAAGTACAGTGAAGTACTATCCGAGACGAAAAACGTTCCTTACAAAGTTGTAAGCAACGCCAACGGCGATGCCGTATTCGAAGTGCAAGGTAAACAGATTTCCCCAGAAGAAATCGCAGCGCAGATCCTCATCAAAATGAAAGAAACAGCGGAAGCTTACCTTGGAGAGACTGTAACAGAAGCTGTGATCACCGTTCCCGCTTACTTCAACGACTCGCAAAGACAATCGACAAAGGATGCAGGAAGAATCGCAGGTCTGGATGTGAAGAGAATCATCCCTGAGCCAACAGCTGCAGCGCTAGCTTACGGTCTAGACAAAGAAAAGACCGATAAGAAAATCGCCGTTTTCGACTTGGGCGGAGGCACATTCGATATCTCCATCCTCGAAATTGGCGACGGCGTCTTTGAAGTATTGGCAACCAACGGCGACACCCACTTGGGCGGCGATGACTTTGACAATGCCATCTTGAAATGGCTCCTGGAGAGCTTCAAGCAAGAGCATGGCATCGACTTAAGCCAAGACAAAATGGCTCTGCAGCGCTTGAGAGATGCAGCGGAAAAAGCGAAAATCGAGCTTTCCGGCACACAGCAAACAGAGATCAACCAACCGTTCATCACAATGGATGCATCGGGACCTAAGCACTTGGCGATCACGCTCACAAGATCTAAGCTTGAGAGCTTAACTCACGACTTGATCGAAAGAACGCGCGAACCTTGCTTGAAGGCATTGAAAGACTCCGGTCTTAAAAAAGAAGACATCGGCGAAGTGATCCTGGTCGGTGGTATGACCCGTATGCCTAAAGTGCAAGAGATGGTGAAAGAGATCTTCGGCAAAGAAGGCCATAAAGGCGTGAACCCTGATGAAGTGGTAGCCGTTGGTGCTGCGATCCAGGGCGGCGTCCTTACAGGTGACGTCAAAGACGTTCTCCTACTCGATGTTACTCCACTTACACTGGGTATCGAGACTATGGGCGGCGTGATGACACCTCTCGTCGAAAGAAACACCACCATCCCAACACAGAAAAAACAGGTCTTCTCTACAGCCTCAGACAACCAGCCAGCCGTTTACATTAAAGTATTCCAAGGCGAAAGAAAGATGGCAGAAGACAACAAGATAATCGGAAGCTTCGAGCTCTCCGGCATCCTGCCGGCTCCTCGAGGCGTTCCACAGATCGAAGTAGCTTTTGACATCGATGCCGACGGTATTCTGCACGTGTCCGCAAAGGACAACCAAACCGGAAAAGAGCAGAAGATCCGCATCGAAGCTTCCTCAGGCCTCACTGAAGAGGAGATCCAGCGCAAAGTGAAAGACGCTGAACTCCACGCCGAAGAGGACAAGAAGCGCAAAGAAGAAGTCGAAGTCAAAAACGAAGCTGAAGCCCTTGCCTTCCGTGCCGAGAAAGCCGTTTCGGAGTACAAAGACAAGCTGCCGAAAGAGATCGTCGACGACGTCCAGGCAAAAGTCGATGCTTGCAAAAAAGCCGTCGAGTCCAACGACCTAAGCCGCATCAAAACGGCCAAAGCCGAACTCGAAGCCCACATGCAGCACATCGGCGAAGCAATGGCCAAAGCCGCCCAAGCTTCCCAAGCCGAAGCCCCTCAGCCCGAGCCGCAGCAAGCAGCTCCCCAGCAAGAGGCCGCTAAGGACGACAACATCGAAGACGCCGAAGTCGAAATCATCGACGACGACAAAAAATAAAGTCCCCACACGCGCTGGACCTCCCGGTTCAGCGCTCTTTTTTAAAAGCAGAGACAATGAAAACTAAAGAAATCATCTTGTGGATTGCTACAGGACTTGCAATCGCATGGTTTATCTACAAAGGCGACTACATTACCATTCCAGTGATTGTGACAGCTATCGCTTTAGCTAGACTTTTTCAAAGAGAACAGTAATTTCGTGCATACACCTTGATCATGACTATACACGGAAATGGGTTGATCAGCTAAATCTTACAGTTATTTACGATAAGGCGCGTATTCATGGATGACACCTCGATAGACATTGCCGAAAAAATGCGCGAAATCATCAGAACTAAAACCCCTTTAGAACGCATAATCATGGGCTGTTCTATGTATGAAACAGCAAGATTTTTAATCGAACGCTCCATCTTAGCAAGCAATCCCTCAATTTCGCAAAACGAGCTTCGGAAGGAAGTGTTTCTTAAATTTTACAGAGATGACTTTTCGCCTGAAGAATGTGAGCGAATCGCTAATTATCTCCAAAAAAGAGAGAATTAACTCCTCCTATAGATAACAAGGATTTCGTCACCATCCAATTACCCAAAAGTTCGGATTTTTTAGTAATAAGATCTTCATCACTTTCCTTTGCTTTATTCCTTATTCCTATCCTGCCTATCCTGCGCCGAAGGCGATCCTATGTCCTATCCTGTCAATTAATGGGGGCGTTATTCTGCGCGATCTTCTTTGCTCTGCGTTGATATTTTTCAAATTATCTTGTAAAACTACAGCTATGGCAGAAACTTTAGGCAACTACCTTCTCGATGAATTGTACCGGAGAGGTGTTGAACATCTATTCGGCGTTCCGGGCGATTACGTACTGCGGTTTAATAAGACCACAGAAGCGCATCCCATGCAGTTTATCAATGCTACACGGGAAAATACTGCTGGTTACATGGCGGATGCGTATGCGCGCGTCAGGGGCCTGGGAGCTGTCTGCACCACGTATGGCGTGGGATTAAATATCGTCAATAGCATCTCGCAAGCATATGTAGAGAATTCTCCTGTTGTGCTGATATCTGGCGCTCCAGGGCAAAAAGAGCTCGACAATTCCCCATTTCTTCACCATCTGATTCCTAAAAAGGAAAACGCTCGCGGGATAAACACTCAGCTTGAAATCCTTTCGAAAATCACCGTGGCACAAACTTGTTTAACTGATCCGCTCACTGCTCCGGCTGAAATCCAGCGCGTGTTAAATGAAGCTGTGTGGCAGAAAAGGCCCGTGTACATTGAATTTCCCCGCGACCTGGTTTTAAGAGAGCTGCAGGCAACTTCTTTCCCTCCTATCTACCCGCCTCAAGGAGATCCTGCCCTACTTAAGCAAAAACTCAATGCCACCAAAGCGCTCTTTGAAAACGCGAAGCACCCTCTCATCTGGGTAGGACACGAAGTGATGCGGTTGAAAATTGCGGATCAGATCTTGCGTTTTGCAGAAAAATGGCAGATCCCCATCGCGACATCGCTTCTTGGCAAAAGCGCATTCGACGAAAATCACCCTCTCGTTTTAGGTGTTTATCAGGGGGAAATGAGCCGGCCCGAAGTCGTGAAATACGTGAACCAAACGGATGGTCTGCTCATGCTGGGCCTCATCCAAACAGACGTTGACACAGGCCTATTCACCACTAGCTTTGAGGCTACGCCGAAGTTTTCCGTCAAACTCGACTCTAACCTACTTAAGGAGTTTGTCTACCAGATATTCAACCTCGACATCAAAAAAGAAAAGAACCCCCTCCCAAACAAACAATCACCCACAGCCCATTCACAACCCTCAAGTGAAAAAATCACCATCCAAAAAGCGCTCGACACCCTTCAGGAAAAAATCAGCAACGACCATCTCCTCATTTCAGATGTGGGTGACTGTCTCTTTGGAGCAAGCGACTTAGTCGTTCCGCAAAACAGCTACTTCTCCAACGCTTACTTCGAATCCTTGGGTTTTGCTGTACCAGGAGCCATAGGACTTGCGATTGCACAAAAGAATAAACGCGTCATCGCGCTCGTTGGCGACGGTGCATTCCAGATGACCGGCATCGAGCTTTCCACCGCCCTCCGCTACAGCCTGGATCCGATCGTCATTCTGTTTAATAATCAAGGTTACGGGACCGAACGGCCCCTCATAGAAGGCAACTTTAACGATATTGTTAACTGGAATTACTCCCAGCTCCCCGCTCTCCTGGGAGGCGGAATAGCCGTCCGCGTAGAAACCTGCGGCCAATTTGCCCAAGCCCTGAGCGATGCCCTAGAAACCCGCGGCACCTACACCCTCATCGAAATCGTCATGGACAAGCTCGACTTCTCCAACGCCGCCAAACGATTCAGCCAAGTCGCCCAAGCCCTCGTCCGCAAAAACAGCGGTTAACCCTACTCGTACATTTCACTCATTGGTCTTAGCCATTTTTGCGCTTCCGGAGAATCTTCACCCAAAAACTGTATAAGGGCTCCTGTTGCCCCCTTATGACCTCTTGCGGCTGCTTGAGCATATTGATCAACAATCGCTCTATCTTTGTCTTGAGGGTTCTCCAATTCTATTACACCTTGTCTCATGTAGTCAGCTACTGCAAATATAGCTCCTGGGTGTCCCAATTTGGCCGCCTGCATTAACAATCCTCTATATCCTCTATCACCTCTACTTCCAAGCTGATACATAGCTTCCGTATTTCCTTCTTCTGCAGCTTTTAATAGATTAGGACCATCAACACCTCTCACTTGATTCAATCCCCAGAGCTTTGCCTTAGCAACCTCAGCTTCAGGTGTCTTCAGAGCTTCTAACTGAACACGTAATGCACCAATCTCCTTTTCAATTGCAGTCGCACTTTGCGCTGTTTGCAATTCCTTATACAATTCAGCAATTCTATCAAACATAGCTTCCGGATTCTTTGCTTGAATAGCGCTGCTCGTCACTTCACGCCACACTTTGTTTTCGGTAATTTTTTCTATGTCGCCAAGATTTCTGTATTCTGCTTGCCATCGCAAAAGCTGATATCGAGCATTTACGTCACCTGAAACGGCTTTAGCTTTGGTTTCTCTTAATTTCGCTTTCCATTCACTTGCCAACTTGGTCGGATCTATTTGTGTCGCCACG
>JBKEAL010000264.1:0-1160 GCA_047972195.1 Parachlamydiaceae bacterium | reverse complement strand
TTTACCGCATAATAAACGGAAATTTGTTGTAATTTTTTAATGCCAAACCGGTACCACGTACTACACTTTTCAACGGGTCATCTGCAACGTAAACGGGTAACTTAATTTTATTACACAACCTTTTGTCAAGCCCTCTTAACAAAGCACCACCACCGGTAAGGTATAAACCCCTCCTATAAATATCTGCGGCCAGTTCAGGCGGCGTACTTTCCAAAGCTTTTAAAATAGACTCTTCTACCTTAAAAATACTTTTATCAAGCGCTTCCGCTATTTCCTGATAACTTACATAAATCTGTTTAGGAATACCGGTTACCAAATCACGGCCATTTACCGGAATATCTTCAGGTGGATTTTCCAAATCTTTTAAAGCCGCACCCACTTGTATTTTAATTTGTTCTGCGGTACGCTCACCAATAAGCAAACTGTGGTACCTACGTAAAGCCTCCATAATGTCGTTGGTAAATTCATCACCGGCAATTCTTATACTTTGGTCGCAAACAATTCCGGCTAATGCAATAACGGTAATACCTGTGGTACCTCCACCAATATCAACAATCATATTACCAACGGGCTCCTCCACATCAATGCCAATACCCAATGCTGCAGCCATAGGCTCATGAATTAAATACACCTCCTTAGCTCCAGCCTGCTCAGCACTATCACGAACTGCCCGTTTTTCAACCTCGGTAATGCTGCTAGGTATGCAAATCATCATTCGCCAACTTGGCGGAAAAAGGGGCTTACGGGTATAAATTTTCTTAATCATTTCCCGTATCATCAATTCCGCAGCATTAAAATCTGCTATTACCCCATCTTTCAACGGGCGTACTGTACGAATACTTTCATGTGTTTTTTCGTGCATCAATAGGGCTTTTTTGCCCACTGCAAGAACTTCTTTCGGATTATTTCTATTTAGGGCAACAATACTGGGTTCATTTACCACAATTTCCTGATTGTGTATAATCAGGGTATTGGCTGTACCCAAATCCATGGCTATTTCCTGTGTAAAAAAATTAAAAAGTCCCATATCTCAACTTCAATCCTATTAAAATTATTTTAATGTCGTTATTTAAATGCTGGCAAAATTGCAGTATTTATGTGTAATTTTCAACGCTTTTATTTATCCCCAAAACAAATTTAGGGCTAGGAAACTTGATTTT
>JBKEAL010000244.1:0-6567 GCA_047972195.1 Parachlamydiaceae bacterium | reverse complement strand
AAGCGATCACGAAAACTGCTTACTGAAAAAATACGAAGGTGCCCTTGCGCAGAGTCTCTCGCTCCCATAAAAATTACATCGCCTACAGTCTTACGCCCGAACTCTACCGCGGCATTGCTCTGTACAGGAATCGAAGGATCATCCTCCTGAAGCATGAAGATTCGATTTTCAAGAAAATTTTTCAATTCATCCTAAAACAGATTGGATGGCTGAAAACTGACTTCCACACCATCCATTGCTTTACGGAAAAATGGAGGAGACCTCCTAAGAGATCCCCGCATTGGCATTACGACGAGGAACTTTCTCCTGAAATAAATCAGTGCCTAAACAACCTCTACACGACGGTCTTTAGCCGATCACCAAATTCAGAAGCTTGTTTTTGACAAACACCACTTTCTTAATCTGCTGACCATCCAAGTACTTCTGGATTTGCGGATGTTTCTTTGCCTCAACCAGAATCTGCTCTTCTCCGAGATCCTTAGGAAGTTCAAAACTGCCTCTCAGCTTGCCGTTGATTTGCACCACATAGGTCACGGTATCGTCGACCAAGTAGCGCGGATCAGCGACAGGGAAAGCCGCTGTGGAAAGCAGAGTTTTTTCTCCCAAAAGCTCCCAAATTTCCTCTGCAAGGTGCGGTGCAAATGGCTGCAATGCCTGCACAGCCATTTTAACGCACTGTTTCGGATAGACTGAAAGTTTTGTGAAGTCGTTCATGAACTCCATCATCTTGGCAATAGCCGTGTTAAACTGCAGAGCTTCTACGTCCTTGGCTACGCCATAAATCAAACGATGAGTAAGCTTATTCGCCTCTTCAGAATCGGCATCCTGCACTTTCTCAGATGTGGCCATGTCATAAAAGCGGTTCAAGAACCTCTTGCAACCACTCACAGATTCAGTGCTCCACACCTTCTCTTTTTCCATCGGACCCATAAACAGTTCGTAGAGTCTAAGAGAGTCGGCTCCAAACTCTTCGATCACTTCATCCGGCGTGATGCCGTTTAACTTCGACTTCGACATCTTGTCGATCTGCGACTTCAGTTTTTCATGGTTCGATTTAAGGAAGTACTCTCCATTCTCTTCCACGACATCTTCGGGAGCTACATAGAGGCCGTTTTCCCTCTGGTAACTTCTTGCGACGACCAAACCTTGGTTGCGCAGAGTCTGGAACGGCTCTAGCGTTGATACCAAGCCTAAATCGTACAGAACCTTGTGCCAGAATCTAGCGTAAAGCAAGTGGAGAACAGCGTGTTCTACACCTCCCACGTAAAGATCGACCGGCATCCAATATTTTTCCAGCTCGCGGTTCCACGCTTCCTTTTCGTTGTGCGGATCGATAAAGCGCAAGTAGTACCAGCATGACCCTGCCCATTGAGGCATGGTATTGGACTCTCTTCTTGCCACTTTACCTGTTTTTGGGTCGACGATGTCGATCCACTCTTTCACTTTTGCCAAAGGACTCTGTCCGTCGCCTGATGGCTTGAAATCAGTCAATTCAGGAGGCGTTAAGGGAAGTTCGTCCAGCTCCAGAACGCGTTTCGTACCATCTTCGCAATGAAGGATCGGGAACGGTTCGCCCCAATACCTTTGTCGCGAAAAGAGCCAGTCGCGCAATTTGTAATTGACGGTCGCTTCCCCAAGCTTCTTCTTTTCCAGCCACGCAATCATGGCTGTAATCGCTTTTTCTTGAGTCAGGCCATTTAAGGAAATTTCACCATTTGCGCTATCGACCATCTGGCCTTTTTCCTCATCGATCACCAGATCAATCGGCAGATGGAATTTTTTTGCAAACGCCATGTCTCTTTCATCATGCGCAGGCACTGCCATGATCGCGCCTGTTCCGTATGACATCAACACGTAGTCTGAAATCCATACCGGAATCTTGCGGCCGTTGACGGGATTGATCGCGTAGGCGCCTGTGAACACACCGGTTTTGTCGTGATTGAGATCTGTTCTTTCAAGATCGCTTTCTTGAGAAGCCACTTTTACGTAAGCGTCGACCGCTTCTTTTTGATCGGCTGTGGTGATTTTAGCCACCAAAGGATGCTCCGGAGCCAATACCATGTAAGTGGCTCCAAACAACGTATGGGGGCATGTCGTATAAACGGTAACCTGATCGGCATGGCCATCCAGAGCAAAATGCACTTTCGCGCCTTCGCTGCGCCCAATCCAGTTGATCTGAAGCCGCTTCAAACTCTCCGGCCAATCGACCAAGTCCAAATCTTTGATCAAACGATCGGCGTAGGCCGTGATCTTCAGAATCCATTGACGGAGAGGCCGTTTTTCAACAGGAAAACCACCCTCTTTCGCCACACCGTTTTCCACCTCTTCATTGGCGAGCACGGTCCCTAATGCGGGGCAGAAGTTCACGGACTGGACAGCCTCGTAGGCAAGCCCCTTTTTATAAAGTTGAGCGAAAATCCACTGCGTCCATTTGTAGTAGGAAGGGTCGCTCGTCGCGATTTCGCGGTCCCAGTCGTAGCTAAATCCGATCGCTTTCATCTGCTTGCGGAACGTATCGATGTTCTTTTTGGTTGTATCGCGCGGATGCGTGCCCGTTCTTACCGCGTACTGTTCAGCCGGCAATCCGAAGCTGTCCCATCCCATCGGATGGAGGACGTTGAACCCTTTGGCTCTCTTGTAGCGTGCGATGACGTCGGTCGCTAGATAGCCAGCCGGATGGCCCACGTGGAGGCCGGATCCCGATGGATAGGGAAACATGTCCAAAACGTAGTATTTCGGCAGTGTCAAGTCGTCCGAAGTTTTAAATACCTTCTTTTTATCCCAAAAAGATTGCCACTTCGTTTCAATTGCATGATGATCGTATCGCATATATCCCACTCTTTGATAAGATCATGAAATTATGACAAAACGCGAAAAGCATGCCAAGAAAAAAAAGGGGAAAACGCAAGGTTCTTTCCAAGGAACGAGTACAACCGGGATCGTACGGGTCAATACGCGCGGCGGATTTGGCTTTGTAACGGCAGACGACCCCTCTTATGGCGAAGATATCTTCATTCCGAAGCCCTATATGCTCGGCGCAGTCGACGGCGACCTCGTCGAAATTTCGGTCGAGCCTGAATCTGCCTGGAACAAAAAGGGACCGGAAGGAAAAGTCATCAAGATCTTAAAGCGCAACCGCTCCCACCTGGCCGGCACTGTCATCGCTTTGAATAATAAATATGCAACTGTATACGTCCCACTTCTCAAGGCCGACGAGCCTGTCTTGCTCGAATTGAAGAAAAACCGCGTCGTCGTCGGCGAACGCGTCTTAATGGAAGTGATCGAATGGGGCGGCAAAAACAAACGGACGACCACGCGCCTCACCAAATCGATCGGCCACATCAGCGACCCAGGCGTCGATATCGATGCCGCTTTATATGAATTTGAGATCCCCTCTGTTTTCCCTGATGCTGTCGTCGAAGAAGCCAAATCCTACAGTTCGAAAGTGCCGCAGCAAGCACTGAACGACAGAGAAGATTGCCGAGAGATAGAGACATTCACCATCGACCCCGACACAGCTAAAGACTTCGACGACGCTCTTTCATTAAGCAAAGACAAAAAGGGCATGTACCATTTGAGCGTCCATATTGCCGACGTCTCCCACTATGTCCGCCTCGGCACTTTGCTCGACAAGGAAGCGTTCAAGCGCGCCAACTCCACCTACTTCCCCGGAAAGTGTGTTCCGATGCTCCCCAGCGAACTTTCAGACAACCTGTGCAGCTTAAAACCCAATGTCAACCGTCTTACTATGACCGTGTTCATGGACTTTGACAGCAGGGGCGGCTTGATTAACTACCGCATCGCACGCACCGTCATCAAAAGCGCCAAACGCTTCACCTACCGCGAAGCGAAAGAAGTACTCGACGGCAAGAAAAAGAGTCCACATGCGAAAACTTTGCATCTGATGGTTGAATTGTGCGGCCTGCTCAAAAAACAGCGCTACGACCGCGGAAGCGTCGAGTTTGCGATGCCCGACCTGGTCGTGCTGGTCGATGAGAAAGGAACTCCAACAGGAACCGATTACGTCGAATATGACATCACACACCAGCTTGTCGAAGAGTTCATGTTGAAAGCCAATGAAACCGTCGCCCGCCACTTGACAGAGGAAGGCAAGGGCCTCCCCTACCGCGTGCACGATGAACCCTCAGAAGAAAACATGCGCGATTTTGCCCTCCTCGCACAAGCATTCGGATTCAAATTGCCCAATAAACCGGAAGCAAAAGACATCCAGATCATGTTTGAAGAGGCGCATGGATCGCCTTACGGCCAATATCTGGCCACGAGCTACATCCGCAGAATGCGTCTAGCGGTCTACTCTCCCGTCAACATCGGCCACTTTGGACTCTCTCTAACCCACTACTGCCACTTCACCAGCCCGATCCGACGTTACGTTGACCTCGTCGCCCACAGGCTCCTGTTTGAGAAGCCCTACAACGAAAAAGTACTAAGCAAAATCGCCGACCACTGTTCAGAGCGCGAAAGGATCTCCGCCAAAGCAGAAATGAGCGTCGTCATTTTGAAAAAGATGCGCCTGCTCAAAACGCAAACGGAAAAAGAACCGAAAAAAGTGTTTCCCGCCATCGTCACCAAGCTAAAATCGTTCGGTATGTTCTTTGAGATCGTCGAGCTGATGCTGGAAGGCTTTCTGCATATCTCAGAAATTGGCAGCGACTACTGGATCTATCACGAGAGCTCAGGCACACTAGAGGGAGAACGCACAGGAAAAAGCTTTGCTTCAGGCGATAAGATCGCCGTCAGAGTCAAGTCGATTGACTTGATCACATGCGAAGCCGTTTGGCAGCTCGCCTATCAAAAAGGGGAAAAAGCATGAAAAAGTACTTCATCACAGGACTTGTGATCCTTTTGCCGCTTGCAGTCACACTCTTCGTCATCCTCTTTCTCTTCAACCTGCTCACCGATCCTCTCGCAGGCATTGTTGCCAGTGCTTTAGACCGCTATGACCTACTTGAAGGAGACTATTTCTTCATTTCAGGACACAAGGTGCAGTATTTCATCAGTCAGCTAGCCATCCTCGTCCTGCTCTTTTTCATTACAGTATTCTTAGGCATCCTGGCTCGTTACATTTTCTTTAATTCGCTGCTGAGATTATGGGATTGGCTAATCCATAGAATTCCGTTGATTAGCACCATCTACAAAGCAAGCCAAGATGTGATCAATACCGTATTCACATCAAAAACCAAATCGTTTAAGCAAGTCGTCGTCGTCAAATTCCCCAATCCGCACACCGACTCCGTTGGACTATTGACGCAAGATTCCATTAAAGGCTTAGGCAATCCTGATGATGAATATGCCGCGGTATTTGTACCCACCACGCCCAACCCTACCTCAGGCTTTCTCATCCTTTATCCGAAGAAAGACCTCGTTTACATCGACATGAAAGTGGAAGATGCCTTCAAATACGTCATCTCCTGCGGTGTCCTTTCCCCAGGCTTTAAAGTGATCAGCTACGAAGAAGCAAAACTTAAGGCGGAGAATGAAGCGTGAAGAAAGACTTTTTTGCAGGACTCTCCCTCATCCTCCCCATCGTCATCACCCTCCTGATCGTCCAACTGCTTTTCAGACTTCTCTCAGCCCCTTTTGAAGGCCTCACCCAGCCCCTTATGGCATGGATCAGCTCCTTCCCCAAGCTCGCCTCCTATTCTACCGAACTCGTGCATTTCGCTTCCCAACTCCTCATCCTCATCCTCCTCATCGCCACCACCATCTTCGTCGGCTTCCTCGGTAAAATCTTCTTAGTCGATGCTCTCTTCAAACTGGGCGACCGCCTCGTCCACAAAATCCCCTTCGCCAACAAAATCTACAAAGCCGTCCAGGACGTCATCCACAACCTCATGTCCGAAGAAAAAATGAGTTTCTCCCGCGTCGTCCTCGCTCCCTTCCCCTACGCTGAATCCAAAGTCATCGGTTTCATTACTAAAGATCAAGAGCCCTTCATCGGCGACCTGTCTCCCAAAAAAAAAATGGCCGTCTTCATCCCCGGTACCCCCAACCCCATGATGGGCTTCATCCTACTCATCCCCGAAGACCAGCTAATCTTTACTGAATTAAAAGTAGAAGAAGCCGTCAAATTCATCGTCTCCTGCGGCGTCGTCGCCCCAAAAGCTAGCTAGTGGGGTCCTCCCCTATTCTAAATTTCAACCCCTCCAAATGCGCCAGCTCTTCAAAATCCAGCTCCAACTTAACCCTTCCACCCAATGCACGCTCCTCAACTAACGTCTTAATCCCTTTTGCACACGCCTTTCCATGGATCGCAACGACCGTCGAAGCCACTCGATCCGCCAACTCCTTACTCCCATAATTGCCCACCTCATGTCGCATCTTATCCGTCCACGGATACGTCAACGCCACCACCCCAAAACAGCCTCCACTCATCGCACCCTCCTCGCTTTAATCCCACTATAGCAATAGACCTCTTTCGATATTGATAACGGTACAGATTCGAGTTCTTTTCCTCTAGGAACTTGCAAAAATTAGAGGGTAATATTGGTAATATTACCCTCTAATTTTCGTAGCCTGTGCACGTTCCTAGAGAGAAAATAACCTCGA
>JBKEAL010000223.1:0-2485 GCA_047972195.1 Parachlamydiaceae bacterium | reverse complement strand
CAGTTCCCCTGCTCGGTTTGTGACACTGCATTGGACGCTGGATATAGAAAACCAGACGTTTAACCACAATGACGATCAAGTGAATGACCTCATGGCGCCGTTGATGGCGTTTTCGGCTTTGGAAAAATGGTTAGAGCTGTTTGTTCTACAGGCTCGTGAGAAGGCGGAGCAATTTGTCGTACAGGTACTCACGCAGGGAGATAATCGTGCGCTGAACGCTGTTTTGCGTTTGTCTCCTGACCGCGCCGTCTACGTGGTGTTTAGCGTTGAGCGTCTATCCAAACAGTTGCTGCAAGGGGACATTCAACCAATCTTTGAACTGACTCAGGTCGAGCAGGCGATTCACTGGTTGGAAGCACTGCTCAATCATTCAGCCGCAGGGCTATTGATCACCAACCGGGAACACAAGGTGATGGGATGCAATTCGGCCTTTGAACGTTTTACCGGTTTTCAGCAGAGTGATCTTCTGGGGCTGAGCAGCCTCTGGTTGTTTGAAGAAAGCACCGATATTACGGGGACCTCACAACCCCGAGTGTCCATCAAACATACATCGGGGATTTCTCAGGCCTATCACCATCAATCAATCCGCTTAATGGACAACGATGATCACTCTGTCGTGCTCAGTCTATTTTCTCTGGTCGAATCCGCGCCTGCACTCAGTGCGTGTCCCGTGATGGATAAAGCGGCGTTCATTGCTCAGTTCGAAAGCCTGCATCAAAACCGAATGATGAACGATCTGTATGTGGTGATGACGCTCAGCGTGCAACAGGTGAATGGGGCTCAGCTCTCGATGTTGCTGGATGTGATGCCCAGACTGAAAGAGTGTCGTCTGTTTGGCAAAATCCGTGACGACCTTTATCTATTGTGTGTCACTTGTCCGCTCCCGATAATGGGGGAGCCATTTCGTTATATTCATGCGCGTATCCGTGGTTTTTTCCAGGAACTGAAGCAGGCGAGTGCCGAAACACATCGCACCTGCATTCAAGGCAAAATTGGCATATCGGTGCTGGGGCTTGATGCCCACACGGCCAGAATGGCGGTGACCCATTCGGTTCAGGCGATTCTGGAACAAGGTGAAGAAGGTGAGGCGCAGCGGATCCGCTTCTTTGATACTCAGTTACATCGGCAGATCAAAAAACGCCGCTTACTGGAAGAGTTGGTAACGGACGCGATTCGCAATCAGTCGCTGCTGGTGGAGTTTCAGCCCATTATCGATGCCCGCTTGGGGCAAGTCATGAGTTATGAAGCGCTGTGCCGTTTTCCTCTTCCGGCAGCGCTGGAAGTCAGCAACAGTGAGCTGATCAGTATTGCCGAAGATTTGGATCTGATCTCCGAGTTGGATTTGCAGGTGCAACAACAAGCGTTGCGTCAGTGGCCGATATTGCAGGCACAGCATGAGCATCCTATCTGGTTGACTGTAAACATCTCGCCAAATACCCGCCAGGGCTTACCTGCGCTGATTCAATGTTTACGTCAGTTAATGGCGAGTGAACAGGTGCCCGCCGAGCGAATCATCATCGACATTACTCAGGCGAAGTATCATTCTCAGGCTCTGGTTCAATCCAATGCGCTACAAGAGCTGCGTCAACTCGGTGTGCAGATCGCCATTGACGATATGGGTACGGATTATTCATTGTTCGAACATCTGTCAACTTCAGACTTCGATTATCTGAAGATCAGTCGTAGTTGCATCGATGGTCTGGGGAACCAAACCAACCGATATCAAGTGATCAAAATGCTGGTGGAAATGTGCCACTCACTGGGCGTCAAAGTGATTGCTGAAGGAGTGGAAAGTGAGGAAGAAGCACAGTTGTTGGCGTTTGGTCGTCTTGACTATCTGCAAGGATTCTATTTTGCCAAGCCATTGGCGATCGATGATCTGTTGGCATTTATCGAGAGTACGTTGCCACAACGACTGCAATTGATCACGCCCCAAGAGGAGAGCCTGCCGGCAAGCAGTTTGATGAGCTTACATCATGCCCACAGCCCACGGCTGGACCCGGGAGATCCCATCTCTCTCGCGTATCAGTATTTCCAGTCGGAGGATGTGGAAGTGCTGCCTGTGATCATTGATCAGGAATGCGTTGGGTTGGTGGACCGGGCAAGGCTGAATCTACATCTCACGCCGGGAATGGGGTCAGAGCTGGAAACCATGAAAGAAGCGTCGATGTGGCATCGCCCAGTCAATCAAGTCATGGAGCTGACGTTTACGATCATTGATGCTGCTATCGATGTTTCGCAAATTCCATTGCTGATTCGAGAACATCATCTCGGTTTTCCTTGGATCCTTACCAAAGGAAAAATCTATAAAGGCATTTTGACTCAAAGCGTTATTTTGCAATATCTGGTGGAACAGCCACAAAGTGTCGATTTTATGATTTGAGCCAATGCGGGAAGGATTGCCGGGATCGTCTATGCTTCAAGAAAGATAGACGGAGGTGGGTATGTTCAACCTGACACCTTATTTATTCTTTTCCGGGCGCTG
>JBKEAL010000062.1:0-2570 GCA_047972195.1 Parachlamydiaceae bacterium | reverse complement strand
TTTGTTTCTGTGGTTGCTATCGGCATCTGCTTTTATATTTTCGCATGGACCTGCCTGACTTTAGGTATTGGAAATGAAGGGAAATGGCTTTGGTACTGTTTGAGGGCGTTTGGCTGGATGTTTTTTGCGATCACGAACACGAGCTATTGGACTTTCGTCGACCAATTTTATCATATAAGGGACTCTAAACGGCTGTTTTCTCTATTCAGTTCCTCCATTTTTATCGGTTTGGCAGCGACCGGCGCTATCATGAATACTGGATTTTTTGAATTCCGCGAAATTTGCATCTTGATCATTGCCCTTTTAGTGGCGACGCTATTTTGGGTGAGCAGAACTCTCAAAAACATCGATCCGCTCAATGCCGAACAAGACATGGACCTCTCCCCTGTCGGATCCAATTTGACGTTCCGGGATATGCTGCGTGAGATCTTGCGCTCGAAGTTTGCGCTTTTCTTGATGGCGCTGAATTTTACGAACTACATCTCCCTGGTGCTTTCTGAATACAACTACATGTCTGCCTTTGAAGCGCACTTTGGTGGCGGCTTTGATATGCCAATGCCAAACGAAGAGGATGCGCCATTGACCATCTTTTTAGGAAAGTGCATCGCCACCGTATCGATCTTCAACCTTTTCTTTGGATTGTTTGTGTACAGCCGACTAATCCGTAGATTCGGGCTAGGCGCGATGCTTGCGATCACTCCCACGATTCTATTGTCGATGTACACCGGTTGGTCATTTGCTGACTCTCTGATCTTCCCCTTAATGGCCTTTTGGGTTTGCGAAGGTACTCTTTACATCGTGGATGACAGCAACTTCAACTTATTGCTTAACGGCGTGCCGACCAAGATGAAATACAAGGTGCGCCTATTTATTGAGAGCTTTTTTGAACCGACCGGAACGTTGGTGAGCGCCATCCTCCTATCCATCCCCTACTTTTCTCCCAAGGTGGTGGGCTTTATTTTTGCTGCGATCCTCCTATGCGTGGGACTGATTCTTCGATCGCTTTACCCAAAAGCGCTTTACAGTAACTTAATGGCCAACGCAATCCACTTTGAAAGATCGCCAAAAGAGTGGCTGCCTTCGCTAACAAAGAAAGAGCGAAAAGCGTCTGAGTCGCGCTTACTTGCGATTTTGAAAATGGGCGACCCTGCGGCTTTAGAGTTTGCGATTGAAGGATTGATCGACTTTGAGGACGTCTCGTTGATCGATAAATTACTCGAACTTTTGAATGAATCCTCCACAGATGCTAAGAAGATCTTCTTAAAGAAATTAACAAACAGCGCCATCGCAAGAGATCCACGAATTGTCGATCAGCTGCTCTCGTGGGACCAAGGGGATGCAGATAGCGAGTGGAGAAGCGTGCTGCACCTATACTTAGCATCTGAAGGTCTTCTTTCACCTCAAAAAGCATTAAACGATCTGAAGAGCAATGACTACCGTCTTATCGGAGCTGCGTTGATCGCTTTGAAAAAATCCTCTGCGTTCGCTACACCGCAAATGACAACGGAACTGCGTGCTCTGGCAGCAGACCACCTGCAATCCCTATTGGCATCTGAAGATGAGGAGGCGCTGCTCGTTGGTCTTGAAGTTCTCGCGGTAGATGGCGCCCCTGAAGACGTGAACTTGTTTCTGCCCTATTTAAACCACACAGCTCCCGCTATTCAAAGAAAAGCTGCAGAAGGGATTGCACGGATCGCTTCCAGCCGATCTTCCAGATACGCTCCTACGTTGTTAACCCACCTTGAACTCAATTCCGACCGCGAATTCCGCATCAATCTCTTGAAGGCCATTGAGAAATTCAGAGATGCCTCATTAACGACAGATCTGATCGACGTTAGCCGTCATTTAAGACCAAACGAAAGACGCATGATCGAGAAAACATTGATCGACAATGGCCTGAGATCGGTTCCGACATTGATCAAAATTACAAAGAACAGTGAGCTGCCGGACCGATGCAGACTGCTAGCAGGCAAAATTTTAGGCCGACTGGCACCGGCGCAGTTGCATGCACAACTCAAGTCGATCCTCAAGAAAGAGAGCCAGCGCGCACTCTTCTATTTCTACCATTTCCATACATTGGAAAAATCGTATCCGAACATTGATCTGGAGACTGTAAAAGGCGCCTTAATGAGCGGATACCACTCCGTTATGGACTTTGTGATCCAGCTGCTGAGCGTTGCCGGAGAGATTGAAGATTCTGAGCTCCTTTCTCGTGCGATGCGCAGCAAAAACGCCAAGTTCCGCGGCCAGGTAATCGAAACCCTGGAGAGGACTTTGGAGCCCAAGCTGTTTAGAGTGCTGCAGCCCGTAGTAGATGATTGGCCCATAGAAGAAAAATTGCGATTCTATACTAACGGTCACTTGACATTGGAAGAGTTGTTGGAAGTGTTGAGCCAATCTCCTTCTCTCTGCGATCAGATCGCCTCATTTGCTATGGCATCACAGCTGAACATGAATGGCTGGAGAAAAAAATTAAAAGAGAAGATGCAATCCAATGAGGAGATCTTCAACCATTTTGCTTACGAACTATTGGAAACCTGAGGGAATAATTGCTCATGAAATCTTTGACA
>JBKEAL010000193.1:0-1277 GCA_047972195.1 Parachlamydiaceae bacterium | reverse complement strand
AAATACAATTTGGAAGAGAAAGCCATTGAACAGTACAACCGGCGATTGGAGAAATTAGAAAAAACGGAGAACCGCTTACAGATTAATTCTTTCTACTTGCAAATTGTGGGTGGGTTAGGGTTCAGTTTGCTTGCTTCATTTGTGCTTTATCAGGCAGATTCGTTCGGAATTAACGCTCAAATCGCTATTGGTATTTTCTTCGGAATAATGGCACAAGCGGAATTGGCAGAAATACTTTTTTCGGGAAAATCGGAACGAAACTCGGTGCAAAATCAAATAAACGATATTGATGAAATAATCGAACAGGGAAGTCATCCTGTTGAAAATGTGATTGTTGAGAGTTCTCTGAAAAGACTAAATATTCAAGGATTAAACGCCAAAATACCGGAAACGTCCGTTCGTACCAATGAGATATCGCTGGAAATCCAAAAAGGCGAGTGGATCGCACTATTTGGCGAAACAGGTAAAGGAAAAACAACGTTTTTAAACTCGCTTTTCTATCCCGAATATCGGAACACAGGAATACTGACGTGGAATACGGATGATGAGATCACGCACTTACCCGTTCCGGAATGTATTTACGTTACCCAAAAAGCTTACTTGCTGACCGGGACACTGCGTGAAAATTTTCAAGGACACAGCGACGAAGCCATTGAACAAGCGCTCATTGATGTTGATTTGGCAAGTTGGCGGGCAACGCTCCCGGATGGTTTGGCAAGTTGGCTCGGCGAAAATGGCGAGACGTTAAGCGGCGGACAGCGAAAAAAACTGCTACTCGCACAGGCTTTACTGAAGAATCCGCAACTATTAGTCGTAGATGAACCTACTGCCGGTATCAGTACGGAGAATGCGATTTCTATCTTTCAACATATCCGCCAAAAGTATCCGGACATTACCATCCTGATGGCTACACACTTGAGAGATTTTGAAAGCGTGGTGGATAAGGTGGTGAGGATGTAGGCGGCAGTTGTTTTTAACGAATAGAAAATCTCAATTAAACAAATAAAAACGGCTTCGCAATTTTTCGCAAAGCCGTTTCAGATTAAAGAAGTATGAACAGAATGAAAATTAGTTTTAAATTGATTTCCCTGTTGATTCTTACACTACACCTTGTGCCAACATGGCTTTTGCCACTTTCATGAAACCTGCTACGTTTGCGCCCTTCATGTAGTTGATATAGCCATCGTTTCCGCGTCCGTATTTTACACACTGGGTATGGATATCGGTCATGATTTGTTGTAGTTTGGCATCCACTTCTTCCATAGGCCACGAAATGT
>JBKEAL010000171.1:0-26106 GCA_047972195.1 Parachlamydiaceae bacterium | reverse complement strand
TTAAACGCTTAAGATACTCAGCTAGAGCTTCATCCAGCCAACTTTCTTTCGTTTTTCCGGGAGAATAGATGCGGATTTTAACCATGCTGTTTTTTGGCTGCGTCCATGGTGCGTTTTTCGTCGCGTTCTTTGATCGATTGACGCTTGTCGTGAAGTTTTTTACCTCGGCCGATGCCGATTTTAACTTTGGCTTTGCCCTGTTTTAGGTAGATGCCGAGAGGAACGCAGGTCAACCCTTTTTCCTGAAGCGCGCGAGCGAGCTTTTCGATCTCTCTTTTATGTAGAAGAAGTTTTCTGTCGCGCTTCTCATTGTGGTTATAGACGTTGCCGAACCTGTAGGGGGCAATGTAAGAGCCTAAGAGCCATGCTTCCCGATCGAGAACCTTCACATAAGCTTCCTGAAGCGAACCGCCATTATTTCTCAACGACTTAATTTCAGTGCCTTGCAAAGCAATCCCAGCCTCAAACGTCTCCAGGATCTCATAATCGTGGAAAGCGCGCCGGTTAGATACTAGGTCTGAAGGTTTTTCGTTCATGTTAAGCTGCATTATAGAGTGTTTTCAGATAATTCCGCGAGACTTATTACCAGATTGACAGAGAATGATCTACTCATTTACCATTGATTGCTAATAACTTAAAAGAACGGAGTTTCTATGTGTTCCCTTAAAATTTCCGCAGACCTCTTTTTCCCTGCAAATGATTACCAAGCAATGTGCAAAAAGAATCGGGCGTTATCTGTGACTTATTTGATTGCAAGGGATCAAAAGATCGAAAGCCTGACAAAGGAAATCCTCTCCCTGGAGGCGAAGGAGGTTGATTGGCGGAGACCGTCCAATCCATGGTAGCTGACGCCGTTGCATGTGGCCGTTTGGCGCCAGAACCTTCCGGTGATCCGATTGCTTCTTGATGAATCGTGCGATGCTTCAGCTAAAGATACTATGGGATTTATGCCGCTTGACTATGCAGAGGCGATCGGAAATGAGGAAGTGATCGAGCTGGTTCGCGAGGCAACTAAGGTCGATCGAGTTTCTTATACGAATGTCTGGAATCGCCTTCTTGAAAAGCCTGTGGTGGATCCACAGCAAGCGGTTTTTTCTTACGAAGATGAAAATGGATCGATCGTGGACGGAAACAGCGCGCAATTTGCTGCAATGACCCAAGGTGCGGAATTTTCTCCTGCTTTCTATTTCAGCACTAGAGGAGTTCTCTTGAAGTCGATAGAAAAAAGTTTGGACTATAGCTACAGTAGAATCACGAAGATCGATTGCGATCCTGAAATTCTTGATCGGCTTTTAACTGAAGAGCCTCCTCTCCATCTTAAAAGACGTCCAGGAGCTGGCTACGGAGTTGTTGCCACAAAACCTCTCGAAGCTTTTAAACCGGTTGTTATCTATGCCGGTGAAGGAGTGCTAAAGGGCAATCATGAGAAAAGCGCATTGTCATCTGCTTACTACTTTCCTCCCTTTGAGGCGCATAAAATACGCAACTTAGGCGCTATGGTGAACGACGGCTTCCCTAATTGCTCTCTCACTTTTATCGACCACCCTTCAGGGATCTCTTATCCTGCGATACTTCCTTTACGCGAAATTAAAGCCGATGAAGAGCTTTTCGTCCATTATGGCGACAACCACGACGTTAAAATCATTCAGCGAAGAGAATTCAACGGCGGTGAGGCGAGAGCCTTTCTTAAAGAGAAAAGCCTTGCTGCATGGGCTGGTGAGCTGCTTCTTCTTATCCAGCGTCGTCGGGGAGGAGTGAGAGCTTTAACGCAGCCGGAAGCACAAAAGTTGGTAACTATCCAAGCAAAATTGAGCTATCTGCTCCAGACACCTTCTCTATTGTTCCCGCTCATCTTTGAAAACAGGATCACTCAAGAGGATCTTAAGTCTGTTGCTTCTAATCCCTACTTTGTAGACGTTATTTGCACAAAGAGCCAGCAAGAGGAGACGCTTCAAAAGCTGGCTAAAGCGATTGGTACGATTGATGCAGCCCAAATGAAGTTTCAAGGGGATGTGAAAAAAGAGCTTCTGCCGATCTTTATTCAACTCTCGCTTAAGCATCAGGCTGATGCAATGAATGCTGCCTTCGCGTATTTTATTCATTGTTTGAATGAGAGCCTTCATACGCCTGTGCCTCCACCCGCGGGGATTCTTAAGAACCTCTATTGGCCTACCTTTAATCGTGCGATCGTCTTTTTCGAGACAACGCGCTCTTGCTTCTTAAGAAGGGAAGACGCTAGCGATGAAGAGTTGGCTCTGTTGAATCAAATAAGTCTGATCGATCCTGTCATCGAAAACATCTATGCAATGTATTACAAGCAAGTTGTCACTGACGATTATCCTAAACTGAAACAGTTCATTCTGGCTAAACACCAAGAAATAGCAGATCGCCGCGCGAAGGGTGAAGGTCCGTGGCAAGATTTATCCAGATACATGAACGCTATGGCGCCGAACGGACTGCCTCCTGAGATAGAATCGAAGATTGCTTCCTTGCAGGCAAACCCGGCAGCGCAAAAAGAACTTATTCAAATGATAATGAGCAAATTCAAGTAATAGTAGAGAGACTTGGCTAATGACTTGACACCTTCGATGCGGAAGGGGTATAAATTAGCCGATTCAGCTTAAGGTGTAGCGATGAAGTTTTTAATTCCGACTCAAGAGTTCAACTATCTGCTCAATAAAGTGCAGAATGTGATTCCGGTTAAGCCGGCCATCCCTGTTTTGGCTAACGTGTTGATTGAAGCATCCCAGGGGATGCTTACGTTAACCGGAAGCGACTTGACGGTGGCTGTCCGCTGTGAGACAGACGTCAAGGTGTTTGAGGAGGGAGTCATCGCCCTGCCGGCAAGACGGCTGGTGCCTTTAGTGCGCGAATTGACAGCGCCTGAACTTGAACTAGTCGTCGACGACAATCAGACCGCGCACATTAAGTCGGGCTCCTCCAAGTTTAAGATCCACGGAATTCGCGGGCTAGATTATCCTAAAATGCCTGTCATGGCCGGTGCGATCAGTTTTAAGATGGAAGCTGAATTGCTGAAAGAGCTTCTGTATAGCGTGAGCTTTGCAGTAGCAAAAGAAGATTCCCGTTTCGTTCTGACAGGGGTGTTGATGAGGATTGCCGATGGGCTGTTGACCTTCCTTGGCTCCGATGGCAAGCGCCTGGCGCGTGCGCAGAAGTCACTGGATGTGGACCGCGCTCTGTCCGGAAGCTACATCATCCCTCTAAAAGCTGTGGAAGAGTTACTGAAGAGCCTTTCCGAACAGGAAGAGGCGGTTATCTCCGTATTGCCGGACAAGATCGCCTTCCAAGTGGGAAAAACGACGTTGATCACAAAACTTCTCGCAGGAGAGTTTCCGGACGTGAGCCGCGTGATCCCGGAGAGAAGCGAATTGACCGTTTCCCTGCACCGCGAAGAGCTGACCACGCTGCTAAGACAAGTGTCTCTGTTTACCTCAGAAGAGTTTCACTCCGTCAAGTTCACCTTTGCCGATGGCGAGCTGAAGCTTTCTGCCAATGCGACCGATCTTGGCGAAGGAAAAGTCAGCATGCCCGTGAATTACCGTGGAGCGGAATTCCAGATCGCCTTCAGTCCACAGTTCTTCTTAGATGCCTTAAGGCATAGCAAAGGAGAGGTGGTGACGCTTGGGTTGACTGATCCTTATAACCCTGGAGTGTTGACGGAGAACGAGGGCAGCCTTTCATCGACACATGGGGCATCACCGCTATTTGTCCTGATGCCGATGCGCCTCCAAAATGCAACTCCATAAGCTAAAACTGACCGATTTTCGCCTCTTTTCTCTGAAAGAGGCGCAATTTTCTCCCGGAGTCAATTTGATTCTTGGCGAGAATGCGATCGGCAAAACCACCCTGCTCGAAGCAATCTATCTTCTCATTACAGGCCGATCTTTTCGTACCCACCATTATGGAGAGTTGATCCGCCAAGGGGCGTCCCATTTCCATGTAAACCTGCAATTTCACAAAGCTGGAGTTAGTCAGGAGCTATCTTATGCGATGTCGAACGAGCAGAAAAAAGCGCACCACAACGGCAATGCATTGACTTCAGCTTCGCATCTCTTGGGGATCTTAAACGGCGTTTTAATGGCACCCCAAGATGTGGAACTCGTGAAAGGCGGCCCCTCTGAGCGGCGGCATTATCTGGACGTCATGCTGGCTCAAATCGATCCCAATTACGTTTATCATTTATTACGCTATAAAAAAGCTCTGAAGCAGCGCAATGCCCTGCTTCGCATCAAGGCGGCGAGTGCTTTAGACGCGTTCGAGGAGATTTTAGCTGATGCTGCCGAGTATCTGGTCAAGAAGCGTTTACTCATGGTAGAGCGGTTAAAACCCTTTCTCAAAGAGCTCTACGCTGAGATTTCAGGAAAAGAACATCTCGCGGAGATTCAGTACCATGGGTTAAGCCACCCTTCTAAAGAGCTGTATCTCCAGGCATTCCATAAGATGCGGCCGCGGGAACTTGAAGTGGGAACGACATTGACAGGCCCGCACAAAGACGATCTCCTGATCCATTTAAATCAGAAGGAAGCGCGCTACTTTGGAAGCGAGGGAGAGGTGCGCTCTCTGGTATCTGCATTAAAACTTGCTGAATGGAAGTCGATCTTTCAAGAAAGTGGAAGTGAGCCGCTTCTTTTGATCGACGACTTCGGAATCAGTCTGGATGCGCGCCGATTGTCTGCTCTTTCTTCAATCATTAAATCTTGCCATCAAATTATCATTACTTCTGCAAATAAAGAATGCGAATCTTTATTTAACGATTTTTACAAATAAATTTTATTTATATAAAATAATAGTAGAGTGATATAAATAAAGGTTTGTATTATGTCGATTCGTTCCGTGCAAAAAAGCGGGGACCTACCTCCATCTCGGCCAATAGCTGGACAGCCCAAAGCTAAGAGTCATCACGATAAAATTCATTCAGATCAGGTCTTATCCATGGAAGGGACCCGAGAGATAAGCCATCCATCCAGCAAACTTAAAGCTATTATTAGCCGAATTGGCCATGCAGTGCGTCGCATTTTCAAAAAGCTGTTTGGTGTGCATCGAGAGACTGTACAAAGGAGCGATGAATGCGCATCGCCAAGGGAAGATGCAGTGAATTTTGATCAATTAGTTTTGGTAAAAGACAAGAAGGAGTTAAAAACCGCAGTCAATCACGCAATGAAGAAGATACAGGATGTGATAGTGAATGGAGAAACATTTTATTCTGAACAGCTTAGGCTTAACTTAGAAGGTATAGAGGGGCGCGATAAGTTACATTATGCACCAATTAGTGGTCACAGTAAGGACCTCTTGGGCCTTCTTCAGTCCTGGAATGGGAAAAAATGGTCTCTGGAGGATACTGTAGGACTGCTTATGGACGTTGCTCTCAATTTAAAAGAAGAGATTGGAAGCGATAAGGAAGACTTACTAAGCTCTAAGATGATGAGAGCTAGAGGTCCCAAAGGAGAACATACTGTAAACCTAAAGGCAACTTGGGTTGAAGACTTGGAAGAGTTTGGCGTAGATAAGAAGAAGGGCCTGAAAACTGGCCCGTCTATGTCGACTGCCTTTGTGCTTAGATTACTACGTAGATTGAAGGTCACGACGGATGAGGAAAATGAAGCGATTGTCAATGCTCTCGTCTTATACTGGAAAAACTCGGTTATAAAGCATATGCGAGGAGAGTATCATACCACGGTTGAAGTGTGGGCTGCGTACACACGCCATCTTGAAAAAGTATATCGAAGAAGACGAAGAAGAGCGGAGGAAATGTAAGAGGATGTCCAGAAATACGATCGATATCAAGAAGGATCGCTGGTATGCTTCACTTGATGGCGTCGAGCAGAAGAGCGCGCGCACTTTGGCTAAAGAGCTGAAGCCTGGAGAACATCTCAGCATCGACAGAGATGGCGCTCTGAAGATTAAAAAAAGCCATCGTTTTTTTCATAAGTTAAATATCATCGGTCGTCGAAGGGAAGAGAAGGCAGTAAAAGAGGCGATCTCAGGTGTCGTACGCAAAATTACAGCGAACGATCGGTTTACCTCTGCAGAGCGCAAGCATTTAAAAGAGCTGTTTTTTAAGCGCTTAGCCATGTTGGAGACTAAAGTGTTTGATCGCAGCCAAATCAAGCAAGCATTCACACCTATCTTGCACAGCAAATTAAACAAAACGTCAGTTCGCTTAGAAGACCCAAAAGCTGAAAAGCTGAGAAAGCTCGATCGTCGCGTGGAAAAGGTGAAACTTGCCATGAAGCTCGGCGTCGATCTGAAGCCGATTGCTGCGGGAAACAGCGGCTCCTACTTTGCCAGGGATTACAAAGGCAAAATCAAAGCGGTCTTTAAACCAGGTGAGGAGGATTCTTTAGGAGCAAAATCTCCCAAATTAAAGGCAAAGCTATTCGGGTTTTTTCAAAGGCATGTCTTAAAAATCGACACGGCAAAGCCTTTCTGGGCGCTTGAGGGGCACTACGCTGAAGCAATGAGCTCGAAAGTAGCTGAGCATTTGGGGTTTGTGCGCATCGCTCCCGCGTCTAAAGTGGTAAGACTCAAGAGCACACAGTTTGTCAGGGCAAAAAAAGCGAAATCAGCAAAACATGAAAAAGGTTCTTTCCAGGTGTTTGTGGGTAAGACGGAGTCGTTGGATAAGAAGCTGAAGCTGCAATCGATGGGAGTGCTAGGCGGCCTGATGCTGAAGCTTCGCATGAAGCGCTATCAGGGCGAAGTGCAACCTCCTATAAAACCGCATCAATTTGAGCAGCTTGCCGTTTTAGATTTTCTTATTTGCAACCGCGACCGACATTTTGAGAACATCTTGATGGATGAAAAAGAGAACATCTATGTGATCGATCATGGACTGTCGATGCCGAAGCAAAACCCTGACAGAAGCGACATATTGTACAAAAGAAATCAGTACAAATGGGAGCATTTTCCTCAATCCAGGTTCAAGTTTTCCTCTAAAATGATAGACCGTCTCAAGGAGCTATTGCAGGAGGATAATTTAGAAGAGCTGGTCCAGTCTTTAACGATGGTCAAGGGGGAGAATCCTGAACACCCTTTTGATGAAGAGTTTGAGGGTAGCTCTCAAGAAAGTGCCTTTAGAGATCGAGTCCAAGCTCTATTAAAGGCGATCGACGAAGGATATTCGATCCATCAGCTTGCCCAATTGCGCTCAAAAGAGGATATAGAGGAATTTCTTGCTACAGAACGATCTCAAGAGCAGGCATAGCGTCTTTCAATTCTTTCACATAATCTTCAAGTTCCTTACCCTCGAAAAAGAAAAGTGTCGTCGCAACGCCATCGGCAAGGGTGCAAGTGGGCGCGATGACCGTGCGGTTTTTCCCTGTGGAAGCTTTTCTTTTTAGAAGTTCCATCGTTTTAGGGTTTAAGATGTGAAAATAGTCAGTTTCATCGACCGTCCAGAACTGTTCGCTATCACCTGAAGTGGCGCACGATTGATCGGATAGCTCTAAAAAGCGATCAGAATTTAAGGCGATCCTCCAAGGGCGTTTAGAGGGGTGTTCTTTGGAGACGCGGATTTCGCCGCCCCATTCGACATAGAGATGGCGGACATTCGCTGCTTTCAACCGTTCATAGAGTAGGTCGACGGCGTATCCTTTGGCGATGCCTCCTAAGTCGATCTCCAATGCATCGGAGTCCTTCACAATGGATTTTTGGTCAAAGTGCACTTTTTCCCAGCCGATAGAAGCGTTCTTTAAAGCGTCCTGAGAGGGGAGTGTGCCTTGAGAAACAGCTGTTTTCCATAGTTTGTGAAAAGGTTCGACTTTGGGATCGAAATAGCCATGCGTGAGTTTCCGTACACGGTCTGTTTCTTTGAGCAGTGTGTAGAGGCCCTCTGATAGCGGGAGAGTAACACCGGCTTTACTTTTGTTGATTGAGGATAGTTCAGAGTTGGGATTGAATTTGTTGTAGTGCAGATCGACATAGGCAAAAGTGTCGCGGATGATCTGAGAAACCTCCTCGATGGAGGCTGTTTCCTCTGTTTGTACTTCAAATGGGATGGTCATGGCGATGCCGCGGAATTTGAGCGTCTCTTGAGGAGGCTGTTCGCTGCAGCCTACCAGAAGCAGTGCGACTAGGAGTGCTGCTTTTTGTAGCATTTCAACGTGTTGCCAAGAAGGGACGCAATGGTCAAGGGTCCGACGCCGCCGGGAACAGGCGTGATCGCAGAGCAGTGCTCTTTTAAAGCCTCGAAATCGGCATCTCCTACAAGTCGGTACCCTTTGGGCGATTGCGCATCTTCGATGCGATTGATCCCCACATCGATGACGATGGCGCCTTTTTTCACCATCTCCTTCTTGAGGAAGAGCGGCTTGCCGATGGCAGCGATAATCAAGTCGGCATTTTTAATGAAGGAGGCTAAATCTTCTGTTCGACTGTGAAGAAATGTCACGGTGGCGTTAGCTTTTAACAAGAGAGCGCCCATCGGTTTGCCGACAATTAAACTTCTTCCTATTACGACCGCATTTTTCCCCGATACATCGATACCGTTTTTCTCAAGGAGAGACATGATGCCAAGCGGCGTGCAGGGGGCAATCCCTGAGTCTTCGCTCATGAACAGCTTGCCTAAGTTGGTCGGATTCAAACCATCGACGTCCTTGTAGGGAGAGATCGCAGAGGCGATATTTAAAGGATTGACACCTTTAGGGAGAGGGAGTTGCACTAAAATGCTATCGACGCGGTCGTCTTGGTTCAAATGTTCAATTTTTTCGAGAATTTCCCGTTCTGTTGCTGTTTCAGGCAGGTGAAACAGCAGGGAGTGGATGCCGACTTCTGCGCACGCTTTGATTTTGCGGGAAACGTAGATTTCTGAGGCTGGATTATTCCCTACCATCACAACGGCAATCGCAGGCGGACGCCCTTTAATCTCTTGAATGGCAGAACGCACTTCAGTTTTAAGGATTTCCGCTGTTTTGTTGCCATCTAAAATCATGGCCTGATTCTCCCAAATCACGTTCTTTTCGTCTAGGAAAATGACTTTTTTGTTATAATAAACGCGATATTTATAGTTTAAGAGGTGAAAAATGAGAATAGTACATAATGCGTACGAACATAATTCAGGCGTAGATAAATTTGCTGCCGGAGTGCTTTTCCAAAAATACACAGATGATCCAGGTAAAAAAGCGGCGGCAAAAAATATTGGCTATAACGCCGCACGGTATTTGTCCGTATTGACAATTGCTCCTATGGCCATTGCCGCTATAAAAAAACACAGCCGCAAACGGCCTCTAGGGCTTGATAGCCAAATTTCTCTCGAAATTAAAGACAAAGTCGTCACTTTTTCGCATGACAGCAACAAATCTAGGCAGAGACATAAATACTGCTTGCTGCTCGACCCCACGCATCATCTTCAGTATCAAGGGGGAGCGAAAACGGTAAGTAAAATTCGATCGATTGTAAACAATGGTGAAACATTATACCTGGGGAAGTTGCAATCAGCAGACGATGTTTCAGGTTACTTCAAATTATATGACGACAACCATAGACCGATTGAAAACCCATGTCCTTATAAAAACTTTGGACCTCATGGGTTTGCTTTGGATCTCAGCTTGATCTATATGGTTGAAGGGTAGTTGTCAAAAATTCTTAACCTGAAGAGAATGAGGGAATGAGAGTTCTTTTGCTCGCCCTCCTCTTTGTCTTGCCAGCGTGTGCTTATGAGGATATTCCGGCGTGCTTCCGTACGCTGGAAACGCAATTTTACACCGAAAAAAATGTGATGGACGCATTAGAGTCCTACTATATCTACCAAAGCCAGTGGGTGCCTATCTGGACCGACCTGGCGAGAAGAATAAAAGATGCGGCTCCAATGATTCGGGAGCGAGCGAGGAAAGAGCGAAGGAATCCTTTGGAGCGTCCTTTCGATGCAAAACGAGCCAAAGAGATCCTTCTTGAAGTGCAGCGGGAGATTTTTGTGAAAACGTTGAACGCTTGGCGGATCTGGGATGAAAGGACGATCGATGGCATGTTTCTTAACATTCAGACGGACAACAAGAAGCGGCTCGATGAGTGCAAATAATTCGAAGCTAATGTAAGCTTTATTTTTTAAACGTGGAGGTCTTGTGAAATACCAAATGATGACTTGTCTTACGGCAGTGATGATGAGTATGGGCGCTCTAAACGGAGCGGAAGCATCGGTTGACGAATGCTCTAAGGAGCTGTTGCTGGCTTATTTCCCGGAGCCGTTTGTTAAGGAAACATTGAAGAAATTCAACGTGCCTCAAGATAAGTTAGACGTGATCGCCTCTCAACTGGTCAGCAAAGACAAAGATGTCGTGCAGATCGTCGAAGACAAAGCCTCCAAGATGGATCCAAACCCACTCCGCGACCCGCAAGCTAGACAAGCTGCAGTGAAACTGTTCCGCGATACTCTTCTTGGACTATTTACAGAAGTGTTGCAGGCCAATGGAATCACCGACGCAAGCGAAATTCAAGCGATGTTGGATGACGTGCAGAAGCAGAAAGCCGAGCGCTTTGCCAAGTGCATGCAAAAACAGCAAAAATCATAAATTTTCCTCATGAGTTATAGAGACTTGCTCTATAACTCAATTTCCTGCTAAAATATGAGTTATAGAACCAAAGGCTATAACTCATGTCTTGGAATTGGCAACTGCCTGATTGGCCCACATTTCAGTTTAACCCCGAACTAGCTCTTCAATATGAAAAGCCGTTTCTGCTTGCCGCGGGCAGTTCCGGTGCTTACCTTAAGGGAATTGGCGTCGAAGAGTACAACCAGTTTGCTGTGGAGATTTTAAGTGAAGAGGGGTTGGAAAGTTCGAGGATTGAAGGCGAGTGGCTAGATAGAGAAAGCTTGCAATCTTCCATTAGACGCCATTTTGGTATGCACGCAGCGCAGAAGAGGGTGCCTCCTAAAGAATCCGGCATGGCTCAGCTGATATGCAATATTTACGAATCGTACGACAAGCCCTTAACCCATGAAATGCTGGGACAGTGGCATGCACAGATCTTTGATGGCGCATCCGGACTTGAAGATTTAGGCAGATACCGTTCCCATCCAGAACCGATGCAGATCGTTTCCAATCGCTACGATGTTCCCAGAGTATTTTTTGAAGCGCCGCCTTCAGATCGTGTTCCGAGGGAGATGGAAGCCTTTGTTCACTGGTTTAATCAGTCAAGAAAGACAGGTTCCATTTTAGCCAGAGCCGCCATTGCTCACGTCTACTTTGAGTCGATACACCCCTTTGAGGATGGCAATGGAAGAATTGGGCGCGCCTTGGTTGAGAAAATCCTCTCGCAAGGAGTGGGAAAACCCATTTTGATTGCCGTCTCAAAGGTCTTAGAGAAACGCAAAAAAGAGTATTATGCAGCTCTTGAACGCTGTAACCGTTCTCTGCAAGTGGATCATTGGGTGGAGTTCTTCAGTCAGGTGATCCTGCAAGCGCAGGAGGAGTCGATGAAGCTCCTGCAGTTTCTCGTGGCAAAAGCCAAAATTCTCACAGCGCTTAAAGGGCAATTGAACGAAAGACAGGAAAAAGTGCTCTTAAGAATGTTCTCAGAAGGCCCTGAAGGCTTTAAAGGGGGGTTAAGCGCTGATAACTACTTAAGCATCAGCAAAACCTCGCGAGCCACTGCCACGAGAGATCTCGCCGATTTAGTTGAAAAAGGCGCCCTCGTCAAAAAAGGCGAGCTGCGCCACACGCGTTATTTTCTTAAGTCGAAATTATGAAACGGATGATTATTAGACATCATCAGATTTAACTGAACCAGCTGTAAAGTTCCTTGAAGATTTCCGCGTTGAGAAGCTTGTTTAAAGGCTTTTAATGCAGCATTCACATCAATATCATCAAAATACCCGCCTTGATAGCAGAAACCTAATACGACATCTGCCTTTGAGTCTCCTAATGAGGATGCTTTCTTCAAATATTCTTCAGCTAATTCGGGATCTCTGCCAATGATACCCATTTTCGATACGTGTATGATTGCGAATTGAATTAATGCGGTTGTGGAATTCTGCCCGGCAGCTGTTTGATAGAAGAAAGCCGCAGTGCCATAATCAACGTTGATTCCTATACCAAAGTAATAACAATGAGCTGCTATAAGGAGATCTTCTGCTTGATCATGATCCATATTTTCTAGAAAATGACTAACCGCTTCTACAATATCTGAAGTTCCCGTTCTTTTTTTGAGATCAGCAACAAGGCTTTGTTCTTCTTCAGAAGTGAGGATTGAAAAAGCCTCCATTTTTTGATCGGCATCATTCTCATACGCTTGCTCGTCGTCTTCGATGTCAAGTAAAGGTGTAGCAGTTGGAACGGATCTTTCGATCCGAAATTCCTCGTCGAGATAAGATTCTCTGTCGACTTCTATTTCAAATTTAGTAAAGAAGGGGGAAAGAGAGGTCTTATCTTTAAAGTGCATGAACGCGATCCGAACTGGGTTGTTCTTGGGATTAATGCGGAACTGGGCCTTCTGACCTAGCTCTCCCTCTTTTAATGCAAGGATTCCTCCTAATTGAAAAATGACTTTATGGGAGATGCTTGAAATTTGCGCAGTTGCTTTCCATAGATCCAAAGATTCTTTGTTTCTATAAACAATCGCGGCAGTGTCATTAGAGTACGGCACATAGAATAGACGCAGTGGATAAGAATTGATTCCTTCTGAAGGTGTCATTTGTTTCTCCTTGAAATTGATTAATTTATAAAAATTTTACAATTTTTAATAATATTTTGATATAATTATTTTAACGACATAGGATAGAATTATGAATCCATTAAATCCTATTGTTTCTTCGAATTACCGTGCACAGAAACCCTACCTTCGCGGGCGTGAATTGCTAAAAGAAATGAGCAGCGAACAAAAGCTCTCTTCGCGCATTGGCAATTTTATTAAGGGCTCATTTTTAGTCATTTTCGGTAGCATTCCTTGTCGCAATTTGTCAAGTTAAATGCCAATTTGAGTCGCAATTTGGCGGGTTTATTACCAAATTGCATTAGTCAACACCTAGCATGTCTTTAAGGCAGGCGAGTTCTTGTCTGTCGTCATCATTTAAGTGGTCGTCGGGGAGTTTTTCGTCGGTGTAGAGAGAGTTAAGGAAGTGTCTCATGATGTGGGGAGGGGCGTGGCTATGCCAGGTGTGGCTTGTTGAAGGAGGGAGGGGGATGTTTGAGCAGCTATTTTGAAGGAGTGTGGTGTGGCAGAAGAGCGTTTCCGGATGGCAATAGATTTTTATCAGGGAACCAATTTGGGTGGAATGGAACCGCATGCGGAGTGTATACACTTTGAGGTTGTCGGGATGCCAGGAGGCTTGAACGCAGTATAATTTTCCGCTGCATGTACTTGGCCGTAGAAAAGTAAATGATTTTAGGAGGATGCCGTAGCGGTATTTTAGGAGGGGCTGAAGGAGAGAAAATATAGCGGTATCTTCCATGGCGCTTCCTGCGTCGATATGGAATAGGGTGTCTAGGTGTTTAGCTCCTGATCGTGCTTGCTTTTTTGCGAGGAGAAAGAGACTGGTGACCATTGCGTTGAGATAAGGGTCTAAGTATTGGTTGGCTCTTTTCTCGATTTCCAGTGCTAGCGAGGGTAAGTCGCATTCTTGAGAAAAGGTGTGGAGGCTTTTTAGTTGTTCTTCCGATAGGGACTTAGGAAGGCGGCCGTTATATCTAAAGTAATGGGAAAGGGCCTTGACTTCAGCAGAAGACAATTCGCTGAATAAGACGAGCGCTTTTGATTGTTTAAGCCGTTCTTGAAGATTTAGTGAAAGTGAAGAAAGAATCACCTCATCTACATCGAGCGTGTTTTCTCCAAACTGCAGCGTGCAGTCAGACCCAAGGAAACTAAAGTGGTCCAACTCATCCTCATTTAGCGCATTTTGTTCTAGTTCTAACAAACGATCCCGCACTAAAGCCTGCAAAGGAGTAGGCTCCATTTCTTCCATGCTGAATTGAAGGTTTCTTAGTGTTGAGATGTCGCAAATCTTCATCACTTCGGAGCGCGTTTGATGAGATAGGAGCAATTTTAGAAAGGGCAATGCGTTTTGTTCAGAAAGGCGAGTTGCCGCTTGTTGAAGCGGTAAATGGAGGACGTTCGAAAGGGGCTGTTCGTATAAAAAGTGGAGAAGAAGACTTGAGTCGGTGGACAAATCCAAGGGGGTATGCCTTCCAATCGTTTTAAGATCCAGGAGGAATTTGTGATAGGGAATTCCTCTTAAGCGTTGGCGATTCAACCGTTCGATCAGCGGGAAAAGAACAGGGTTGTCTTTCTCAATGGTTGCTTCGATCGCCATTGTCTGGTGATCGGTTGGACTGATTGACAAGTCCACGCCGATTTTTACCTTGAAGGCTTTTATATAAAAAATTCGAAGTGATTCTGTGAGGTTGATCTTAAGAGAAGGAACCACGAAATGGAGATGGACGTTTCCCTCTCTGCAGGCTATCTGGAGTTGTTCCAAGATATTTACATACAACTTGCCATAAGTTGAATGAATAACCGGCTTATAACGCCATGAAAAGGCTTCCTGATTGCGCAATTGCTCTTTTAGGGCCGAAAAAAGCTCCTCATCAAATGAAAAATGGCAGCCAAATGCATCCCTTTCCTGGTTTTCCCGCTGCCGTACAATTTTAAAGAGAAAGGGAAGATCAAACAGTCTTGCAAGACGAGCTAATCCTTTTAAAACGTCCTTTTCGATGGGTTCCGGAAGTTTATAGGGGTCTTCGTAGAGGTAATCAAGAAGGATTTCTACACTTTTTTGAGGGATGTCAGAAGCGATTTTTGGATCAAAGTATGAGGCTTTTGCTTCGATCACCGCTCGATGGCAAGGGTGGGTTGTGCCATTATGCTGTAATGCACAATCTGTGCTAAGGCCAATTTTTCGCGCAGCATTAGCCAATTTATTTAAGGGATGGGCTTTATAATTATCTGCTTCAGAAATGGTTCTTAGCCGCTTCACCATGCCGCGCTCAATGGCCAAGGCGTTCACCCTTAACGCGAATTTGCGGCACAGTTTATGTGCGATGTGATGCACCAGATCGATTTTTGCAATTTCAATAGGAGGAATTTCAAACTCCATTTGATTTAGCAAAATCGATTGGACAACTTTAAACCAGGTCAGCTTTTTTTCATCTTTATAGATCGGAGAACTTAAATTAGGCGGATGGGGGATAAGCTTATAGTCTATCCAATTCATTACTTAATTTAATCGGCAGCTAATTCGGGAAATTTTCTTAGGAAAAGTTCTCTAAATTCTGGTAGAAATGATCTATTGGTATAGAATTCCCTCACATTATCTGCGGTGAGGTTTTCGAAGGTATTGAAATAGAATGCAAACAATGCATAGTGAGCGCTCCAGATCAGATCTCTAAGCACTTCTGTCGCAGCGTGGGCTGAAAGAGTGCGATTTCTTTCTGCAAATTGATGGGCAAACTCAATGATTTCAGGAGGTTTATAGGAAATAATAGGTTTCAGAACCAAAGCCTTTTGCTCATCTGTTAGGGCCGCTTCATTTTCCTCAACCCATGCTTTATAAGCAGGGAATGTTTCTGAATTCAAATGACGTCCCATTGTAGTTAATCTGACTTCTGGACTGCATTGTGTTAATGCAAAAACCAAGTCCCAAGTTTCTGGTTTGACATCTCTTAAAATCTCGATAAGCTCATGATCAGACATATCTCCACATCTACCCAAAAGCAATCTTAACTGCTCTTCAGTTGGTGAATAACGAAGAATTTCTCTTGTCTTTTGACGAATGATATCTTCTCTAACTTCAGGGAATAGAGGAATAAGTGTAAACAGCGTTTCTCTCTCTGTGCACCCTCGGATGATTTCTTCTTTATCCCTAAGCGAAAGCGCTTCGTGATCAGTATTGAGGATGCGGAGCGCCACCTGCCCTGATACAGAATAAGTGCTCAGTACTTTTACAGTCGTTTCTGCAGAGAGAGGTTCCATTCGTTCGAGAAATAGATCAATGAGCGGCATGTTCTGATTTACAGCTGCTTGACACAGCGGGAAAACTAACTCTGCAGGATCAAGATCGGGATTGCGATCAAGGTAGAGAGTAGCCAACTCCAGACTATGGTTTCTTTTATTGGGGTCTACTCTTGCAGCGTCGATTAAGCATCTATTAATCTTGTAGTCAAAGCCTTTCCAGAGTTTGAAATACGAATTGCGGAAGCTGTGTGTTATGATTGCGCCAATAGTCCCGATAAACGGAGTAAGTGATGCTTTTGCAACGACTTTATCCTTTGAAAGCGCATAAATTTTCAGATCCGATTTCCAGCTTCTATTCACCGGGTTAGCCGCTTGATCCACTCTATGTGCGCGTTGGTAAATTAAAATGCTTCCGTTGACTAGGGTGGCTAAGCCAGGAATGTAATCGATCACTGCGCCGACGCGATTAATGATATTTTGAAATTTTGTCATATTTATCTCCTAATTTAAGAGTATTATAAATAAAATTTAATTAAAAATCAAATATTGTTTTTGCGTAGCTGTTTGAAGTAATTAAGTCTTTTGATCATTTCCCTTTCAAATCCTCGTTCTACAGGATGGTAAAATTCGGTTCTATCCATTTCGTCAGGAAAGTAGTTCTGTCCCGAAAAGCCTGTGTCTAGTTCGTGGTCGTATTGGTAACCTTTGCCGTAGCCTTGTTGTTTCATGAGGGTGGTGGAGGCGTTGAGGATGATTTTAGGAGGGGAGTAGTGGGTGGTTTGCTGGGCAAGCGCTTTGGCTTGGTTGGCTGCGGAGTAGATGGCGTTGCTTTTGGGTGCCAAAGCAAGGTAGATCAGTGCCTCTGCTAAGGCAAGTTCTCCTTCGGGTGAACCGAGCATCTGATAGGCCTGGAAGGCGGTGATCGTTAGGGGAAGGGCTTGAGGGTCAGCGAGGCCGATGTCTTCAGAGGCCATGCGGATCATACGTCTGCCAAGGAACAGGGGCTCTTCGCCGCCTTCGAGCATGCGGGAAAACCAGTAGAGTGCAGCGTCGGGATCTGAGCCTCTGACGGATTTGTGTAAGGCGGAGATGAGGTTGTAGTGCTGGTCGCCTTCTTTGTCGTATTGTGCACTTCTTCTCTGGAGGATCTCACCAAGCTGCTCTGACTCCAGGGTCTCTTTGACGGCGTGTGCTTCGATGTTTTCTACGAGATTATACAGGTAGCGCCCATCGCCATGCGCAAATTCGATCAGGGTGCTGCGTGCTTTAGGGGACAATGGTAGGGGTTTGAATTGCGCTTCATAACGCTGGAGCATCTTCTCAAGGGAGCTTTCTGTCAGCGGATTGACGTTCAGAACGCGCATGCGCGATAGCAACGCTTTGTTCAAGTAAAAAGAGGGATTTTCAGCTGTTGCACCTACTAAGATCAATGTGCCGTTTTCAATAAAGGGAAGAAATGCATCTTGCTGCGCCTTGTTGAAGCGGTGGATCTCATCGACAAACAGGAAGGCACTCTTGCCTAAGAGAGGCGTCTCTGTGATCTCCTTGACGATTTTCTTGAGTTCGCCGATCCCATCCCAGACGGCGCTTAATGCGATAAACCGCATGCCGAACGCTTGAGCGTAAAGCCTGGCAATCGATGTCTTTCCCGTTCCTGGAGGCCCCCAAAGGAGAATGGACAGCGGCCTTTTCTCTTGGATGGCGCGGGAAATGAATCCTTGAGGCCCGGTGAGATGTTCCTGTCCGATCACTTCGCTTAAGTTTGTTGGCCTTAACTTTTCAGCAAGGGGTGTATAGCTCATCGGAAGTAGTCCTGTCCTCGCCGTTGCGGGGTTCTAAAGTAGGAGTAGGGGAGAGTAAAGACCAACGCAGCAAATAGCGCATCCAGAAAGGGCATGAGGATGAGATCGCCCAGCAGGAATTCCGGAGTGATGGGAAGTGGGCGTTCCATAAGGATCGTGAGGAGAAGATGGATCGCTCCCTGTATGGATGAAAAGAAGAACACCAGAATGGGTAGCGTGCTCAAGCTGTCTTCGAAAAAGTGGCGTCTAGCTCTCGTTAAAATCAACAAAGTAATCAGGTAGCTGGCTGCATTCAACCCTAGCTTTTCATTTGGGGAGAGCAGGTCGATGACTAGGCCGGACAGCGCAGCAAACCAAAGAGTGCGGCTCAATGGCTGCGTGTAAAGACAGCGGACGAGGAAGGCGGGGAAGTAGAGGAGGTGCAGCATGGGAAAGAGAATGGGCATCGTCAATGTGAAGAACAATCCTGCTAAAAAAAGCAGAAGTAGCATCAATACGCACCTTTGGAAAAGAGGAGAGCCGGAATGGTCTTGATCACGATCAAAGCATCGAACCAAAAGCTAGATTTTTGCACGTACTCCAGATCGAGTTGCACACGTTTTTCGTAAGTCGTTTTACTTCTTCCAGACACTTGCCATAGTCCTGTGAGGCCCGGTTTTACCTGCAATACGGTGGCAGCGTTATTTCCATAGAATTTGAGCAGTTCAGCTTTGACAACAGGGCGAGGGCCCACGACGCTTAAATCTCCTCTAAGAACATTCCAGAATTGGGGGAATTCATCTAAAGACGTTTTGCGCAAGAAGCGGCCAATGATGGTGACTCGTGGATCGTCTTTCAGTTTATGATTCTTCTCCCACTCATCTTTAATGACGGCGTCAGAATCCAGAAGTGCCTGAAGCCTGTGGTCTGCATCGGGGTACATGGTGCGGAACTTGTAGCATTTGAATGGTTTGCCGCCGCGACCGATCCTTTGATGGCCATAAATGATCGGCCCTTTCGAAGTGATCGCAATCGCCGCAATGCAAAACAGAAGCAAGGGTGAAGTGAGAACGACGACAAAGAGTGTAAAAAGCATATCGAAAAGGCGTTTTGTGAATTTTCTCTTCACTTGGATCGCTTCGTGCGTCACAAAAAGATCGGCTGTCATGGAAGAATCATCTCCGTAAACTCTGTCAAAAGTGAGCTGTTTAAAGGTAATGTGTTTAAGTTCATTTGAGAGCGCGTTTTTAGTTCATGGGTTTTTGTCTTAGCCAAGTCGATTCCATAGAGAGAGACAAACGTGGACTTTTCATTAGTGAGGTCGGATGACACCTTTTTGCCATGCTTGGCAACGCTTTCAGTAACATCGAGGATGTCGTCCTGGATTTGGAAGGCAAGCCCTAAGTCTAGGCCAATGCGGTACAATTGGCCGACCGTTTGATCCGATGCCTCCGCAGCGATCGCTCCAAATTCAAAGGAGCAAGCGATTAGTTCAGCGGTTTTTTTCAAGTGAAGATAGGTTTGTTCCTCTTTCGTCGTCGAGGACTTTTCCGCTTCGATATCGAGGAGCTGTCCTGCGACCATGCCATCGCCGCCTGAACGTTTGGAAAGAGTTTCGATAAAACGCAGCTTTTGCTTGTCCGAGAGGGTTGTTGTTTTACTAAGCACTTCAAATGCATAGGTCAGCAAGAAGTCTCCTGTCAAAACGGCAATGGCTTCATCGTATTTTTTGTGCAGAGAGGGTTTGCCTCTGCGAAAATCATCGTCATCCATGCAGGGAAGGTCGTCGTGGATAAGCGAATAGCAATGGATCAGTTCGATAGCGCAAGCGGGCGTCAGGATTTTCTCGAGGGGGCATCCGAAGGCGGAAGCAGTGGCGATGGCAATCAACGGTCTCCATCTTTTTCCTCCCCCTAAGACTGAGTATCTTGCAGCCTCAAACAGCTTGTTTTGCGGGCAGGAAGGGAAGTTCAGGAGTTGAGCCAGCGTTTCCTCAATGCGAGGAAGGTGAGCTTCTATAAAGTTTTTCGCTATCATTCATTTCCTTATTCGCATAGCACGCTGTTTTCCCGATGCTGAAATAGTCAAACCCTTGTTTTGCCATTTGCACAGGATCGTATTGATTTCTTCCGTCAAAGAAGGCATTGCCTGCCATTTTGGACAGAAGGAGGTTGAAGTCCAAGAAGCGGAACTGCTTCCATTCGGTGACAAGGCAGATGGCATCGGCCTGATGCGCCGCTTCATATTCATCCTGTGTAAATTGGACCTGTGGCGTGTCCGCAATCAGTTCACGGGTCTTATCCATGGCAATAGGATCATATAGTTTGAGCGTGCAGCCTTCAGAGAGAAGCTCTTTGATCAGGACGAGAGAAGGCGCTTCGCGCATGTCGTCTGTTTCCGGTTTGAAGGCAAGGCCCAAAATCGCCACTGTTTTTCCTTTGAGACCGCCTTTGTCAGCAAAATGGTTGCGCATCTTTTGTGCGAGCTTCCGCTTTTGCGTTTGATTGACCTGTTCGATCGCATCCAGAAGAGGAGTTTCCACTCCAAGGTTTTGGGCGTCGGTTTTTAAGGCTCTCAAGTCTTTAGGGAGGCAGGAGCCGCCATATCCCGGACCCGGATAGAGAAAGTAGTGTCCAATTCGAGGATCCATTCCCATGCCTTTGCGGATCTGGTTGATGTTGGCGCCCATCTCTTCGCAGACCGAAGCAATTTCGTTCATAAAGGAGATTCTTGCGGCAAGCATGGAGTTGCAAGCGTATTTGCACAGTTCAGCTGAGAGGCGGTCCATATGAAGGGTGCGGTCGTGGTTCATTGTGAAGCCAGCGTAGATCTGCTTCATCGTGTTGAACGCTTCCTGGCTGGATGTGCCGATGATCACGCGGTCCGGTTTCATGAAGTCCTGGACGGCGTGGCCCTCTTTTAAGAATTCGGGATTGGAAACGACGTCGAATGGGTGAGGGACCTTTTCCTCTTTCAAGAGCGCTTCGATCTTGTCTCCTGTGCCTACCGGAACGGTCGATTTGCACACAATCAGCTTGTAGCCATTCATTTCACGGGCAATGGAGCGCGCCACGTTCATCACTTGAGTTAGATTGGCAGTGCCATTTTCGGAGATAGGAGTGTCTACAGCGATGAAAATGACGTTCGATTCCTGGACGCTCTGTTTGTAATCGGTCGAAAAGGTCAATCTTCCCGCTTTGCTGTTTTTGATGACCAGCTCTTCCAAGCCTGGTTCATAAATCGGGATGATCCCTTTCTTCAAATTTTCGATCTTTTGACTATTGATATCTAAGCAAGTTACGCGCAGTCCCATTTCTGCAAAACCTGCGCCCGCTACCAAGCCGACATAGCCTGTTCCAATGATAAGTAAATGCATAAGTGAATATTGTAATCGAGACGGAGTTATCTGTCTACCACTCTACCATTCTAGACACGGGAGCCAGCAATCACTTTTCTTGAGGTTTGGTTTGTTGAGGCCGATGGTAAAGTAAAAGGCGACGCGGTCGTCTCCTTCCTTGTGTTGGTAGGAAAATTTTACATTGATAGCGGAACGGAGTGTGCCGAGCAGGTCTAATTCAAATTCTGTATAGGAGGGTTCGCAGCGGCGGTTCCACCCTTGGCGCGCCTCAAATTCGCATCCCCAGTTGGGGTTGAATTGGTAGAAAAAGGCGGCAATTAGAGTGTCTCTTCGGTCGGAAAGTGTCGAGTGCAGGAGCGATTTTTCCGACCGGAAAGCGTCCAGGATGAAATTCGTATGGTCTGCCTTTCTCCAGTCGTATTCGCTGCGGTGTCGGTACTCTCCCCGTATTGCAAGGTCTTTAGCTGCAGTCCATTCGGTTCTTGCATTGAAGTGGTATAGCTTGCCGTGCTGCAGATCCCAGGCAAATTCCACCGTATGCCGTACTGTATCGCTCGCAAGGTAACTGACATCTGCATACACTTCGGGAAATAGCTTGCCGATTGTCGGAGTGTCAAAAAATCCATAAGTGTATAGATCGACAAGCAAAGGCCGTGATAAGCAGCACTCCGTTTTTCGGAAGATCTGGTTCGAGCAACCGACTTTCAAAGTGTTCGCTTGGTACCAGCCGTCGTCGATGTCAAAAATGTAGTGGTTATGTGGCGAAACGGTAGGGGAGGTGTAATAAATGAATTTGGCGTAAGGCTCAAAAACGTGCTTGGTGCAGCCCATCACTTTGCTGAAGGCCATTTTTGCTTCCGCACCTCCGTAAAAGAGGGCAAGGAACCGCGCATTTCCTTCAGGGCTGTTTCCATAAAAAATCATTTCCGTTCCAGCTTCTGGTGTCAATGTAAAGTACCTGAAGGGCATCGGACGGTAAAATTCCTGGTTCAATTCCACTCGGGTCGAGTTGTAATCGTGGACGTCAATTGTATCATTTGAGTAAGAAAAATCGAGGTAGGAAGCTCTGAAGAAGGTATCAGAGTAAATCCCCGTGTATCCGAGGAGTTTGGGCTTCCACGAGAGTTCGATGGTGGGCAGCTGCTGTTTTACGGACTGAAATTGGTTCACTTTCAAACGGCTGACGAACCGTTCAATGCGCGTCTCTTCCTGTTTGCGGATCAATAACTGGGTTCTTCCGGCAATGTCCAATTCAAGACCGCGGTCGTTGTAGTCTGTGGCCATATCGCGGTCGCTCAACTTATCCCAGGAAAGGTGGACCGCAATGCTATCGTCGTACACGAGGTTTCTGTAAAGCCCCTGAAACCGGTAGCGCAGAGTTTCATGCGGGTTGGATACAGAGTTGTCCATTGCTGCGTAGTTAATTGTGTTGAACTCTTCCCGATGGTCTTCGGAGAGGTAATAGGTTTCAATGCCGCCGCCGGGCCCGCGTTTAATGCGGTAATCCAGTCTTAAGAACGTTTTAAAGCGGTTCCAGTTAAATACTTCATACACCATGCTGGCGCGCACGCCCTGGCTTCCACCCCATTTCAGGTTATAGCGCACAGGGGAGTCGAAAATGCTTTCAAGATCAGTTTGGAGGCAGGGTAGCCAGAAAACGGGCACGTCCAAAATACGCATTTTCAAATCAAACGCCTTCAGATAGCGTTTCTCCTCTAGCACGGCAGCATCGCACTGCAACTCCCAATCCCGTTCATCTGTTTCCGAAGTGGTGATAAATCCGTTGAAGAGCGTGATGCTTCCATCGCTATTTAGATAAACGGTCTCTCCACCAAAAAACCACGGTTCGACAGCTGTCGTTGCGTTGGTCAATACGCCCTGTTGTGAGATAAAGTCATACTCTAAGCTATCGGCAATAAAGTAGTATTCGCCAAACTGCATGATCAGGTTAGTCGAGGCCGATAATGTGCAAGCGCTCTCGCTTTTTGAGTAAGTGATTTCTTGCGCCTGTACCCGAATCCCTTCGCCCTGGATGACGCCGCCCTGCGTGGTTCTTAAAACGCCGCCTTCGTAAACCGGTTCCTTCAAATCAATACAAATAGATGGTTCTGCCCCACTGAGTAAACCCGTGAGTATGAGGGAGGTAAAAATGAGCGTTGCAGTTTTTCGAAACATTTTAAACATCTAATTTATCAAAAGACGTCTTAAGGTTCATCTTATTCTGTTATGTTCGGATTTTTGTCATAATTAACAAAAATCGAACGTATTTCTGTGAATCATGCACGTTTTCCGAATATAAACCTTGTAAATCAATGTTAAAAATATTATTTTTTGGATATGGAACGAGAATTTTACCAAAAGCTCATCAAATGGAAGAAATCGGCAGCACGCAAACCGTTGGTTTTACGCGGAGCTCGGCAGGTGGGCAAAACATATATCCTAAATGAGTTTGCCAAGCGCGAATACGCAGATTATGTCTATGTCAACTTCGATCATGAACCTCATTTTGCCAGTTTCTTTCAAGAAAACCTGGATCCTAAAAGAATCATTAAAGAACTTAACATCTACTTTAAAAAGAAGATTCTGCCAGGTTCGACCTTAATCATTTTTGATGAGATTCAGGAATGCCCTCAAGCATTGGCCAGCTTGAAATACTTCTGTGAGATGGAAAATGAATATCATGTGGCATCAGCAGGATCCCTTTTAGGGGTAAAATTGACAAAAGGGTTTCCTGTTGGAAAAGTGAATTTTTTGGATCTTGCTCCTTTGAGTTTCTTCGAATTTTTACATGCGGTTGGTGAAAGCTCTTTGCGTTTGATGCTTGAAGACCTTAAATCTCCAAAAGAAATTACAGAACTGTTTCATCACAAACTTACAACCCTCCTAAAATACTATTTTATCGTTGGAGGAATGCCTGAAGCAGTTGCCACGTATCTAAAAACAGAAAATCTTGATGAAGTTAGAGTCATCCAAAAAGAGATTCTCGATGCGTACGTATTAGATTTTGCGAAGCATGCGCCTAAAGATGAAGTCATGAAAATCATGACAGTGTGGGAATCCATTCCCAATCAATTGGCTAAAGAGAATAAAAAATTCATTTTTTCAGCGCTTAGAGCTAGTGCAAGAGCTAGAGCTTTCGAGACCTCCATACAGTGGCTAAAAAGCGCAGGGCTCATCATCAAATCGAATGCGATTTCCGCTCCAAAACTCCCTTTAGATGCTTACTCAAATAAACTATCCTTTAAGCTATTTATGCTCGATGTGGGTTTGCTTGGCGCAATGAGTCGGTTGGATCCGCGCGTGGTATTGGAAGAGGAAAGGCTGTTCCAAGAATTTAAAGGGGCATTAACGGAAAACTATGTCGCCGTTGAATTGCATGACAACCATTTTGACGCTTTGTATTATTGGGTGAGTGAAGGGATTGCGGAGGTAGATTTTATTGTATCGTATGATCAGTGCATCTATCCTCTTGAGGTTAAAGCGGGATTTTCGAAGAAGAAAAAGAGCCTGCTTGCCTATGCCTCGAAATATTCCCAAGAAGAAGATGCCTCTTCTGTACTATCTCGAGCTTCTTTAAGGAATTTTGCTTTCGTTGGGAATTTAATGAATTTTCCGCTCTATGCAATCTCTCTTTTTCCCCGGTTGGCCGCTACAGCCGTTTCTTGAGGAGTTTAAATCTGGCTTATCGTATTCTTCTAAATTTTACAAATTATCTCAGGAATAGTTATGACTCAGAATCTCTCAGAGGTGAATAGTTACATTCAGCAAGAGTTCAATGCGATCAATTCAGAGATCGGGAATATCCGGAAATTGGGCACTTCTTGCTGGAGCCGATTGTGGCTCAATATCACTTTTGAAAGCCAGGTTTCACAAAGAATGGGCCAAGTACAACAAAAGCTTGATGCATTGGCACAGAAGGTTCTTGGGTACACAGAAACAGTTTTATCCACAAATCGCGACCATGGGACGATTCTAACATTTTTGCAGTTAACGCAAGAACTGGAAAATGTTTCAGAGAAAGAAGGCCCCTTTGGGCACAACCTCAAGGCGCCCCTCGATCATGAAACGTTCCGAAAAATTAACTTTAGTGTGTGTTTTAGATACTCGAACGCAGTAGAGCACACTTCTCTAGAAGAAGTCATGTCCCTTAAGCCAATTGATAAGTACCTATTTTATCGTTCGTTATCCAACTGGATGGATCGATTTACCATTCCTTTGCACGACTTAGAATTGACTACAATTGAGTTGTTCGAATTAGCTCCTCATCTTAGTTATGTCTATTACGATGGCAATAAAATGGAACAGAAATTGCCGGAAGGCATGAGAAATAGTTTTCTGGCAGGGCTTGCATTTGTTGAAAAATTGATTATCAGAAACTCAACAAATATCTCATTTTCTACACATGATAAATCTTTTTTAAAAGAATTGGATATTGATGATCCAAGTTATAACTGTCCTATACCAATCGACAAATTTAAAATGATGCTTAATCCGCATCTGGATTTCACAAAACCTTATATTTTCATCTCCTATTTGCACTATTTTAGGGAGATGAGAAGAAAGGAGGATCTTCCTTGCATCGGGATAAATAAAAAATTACTCTCACTCTCCGACCGGCAGCTTACTATCATCATTAATAATTTTAATCATTTTACAAGTGTACGTAAGCAGAGAATCGATCTGGATTTAATGTTGTGTCCTGTCGAAGACCTACTCTATGGAATGGGAGATGAAATTTTAGGCCTCCAGGCGTTGAGAGATGGGAGAATGAATGGTTATGTGCCAATCTTCTGTGACTCTCGAGTAGGTAGAGTATGGATTGAATATAATTTCTTTGAATTTATCAATAATCTGATCTTTTTAAAAATTGAATTTAGGAATGTTCAGTTTATTGCAGGACAGTTTGTTAAAAACCATGAGAGATTATCTGAATGTGAATGGAGGATATTTCGCGACTTTTTGAGGCTGCCGCTCACACAAAATCCTTATGATATAAAACATGAAAGCGGAGAGGCTCGTAAAGCAATCTTTAAAGCAGAACCTCTTGTTCTAGTAGAATTTTAT
>JBKEAL010000146.1:0-8075 GCA_047972195.1 Parachlamydiaceae bacterium | reverse complement strand
ATAAACGTAGGGCATTAATAGACAATGCATAAGTGGTATGTAGTACAAGTATTCTCTTCGCAAGAGAAAAAAGTGAAGAAAGCTTTAGAAGATTTTCGCGAGCAGAAAGGTCTGAAAGATTTTATTACAGAGATCTTGCTTCCGACAGAGAATGTTTCTGAAGTAAAGAATGGTCAGCAAGTCGTTGTTGAAAAACGGCTATGGCCCGGCTACCTTCTCGTCAAAATGAACTTTAACGACGATACCTGGGAGTTTGTAAAGAACACACCCGGCGTTGTAGATTTTCTTGGCGGTGAAAAACCCACTGCATTGACAGATTTGGAAGTGCAAGAGATCTTAAGCGATCTCGAAGACAAGAAGCAGAAGGTTACGCAGAAGCATAAATTCCAAGTGGGCGACAACGTCAAAATTACCGACGGCGTGTTTATCAACTTTACCGGAACTGTTTCTGAAGTATTCCATGACAAGGGAAGACTTAGCGTGGTCGTCTCGATCTTCGGTAGAGATACCAGAGTTGACGACTTGGAGTTTACCCAAGTAGAAGAGGTCGCTGAAGACAGCGAACGCTAAGACATTAATTAGAGATATTTTTATTTTTTAGGACGCACAATATGGCAAAAAAAGTTGTAAAAATCATTAAGTTGCAGATTCCAGCGGGTAAAGCAAACCCAGCACCTCCAATTGGTCCAGCCTTGGGCGGAGCGGGCGTGAACATCATGGCATTCTGTAAGCAATTCAATGATGAAACAAAGAATCAGGCAGGATCCGTCTTGCCTGTTGTAATCACAGTTTACCAGGATAAATCTTTCTCGGTGGTTTATAAAAAGCCGCCTGTAGCAGAGATGCTGAAGAAGGAAACTGGGATTGAAAAAGGTTCTGCGGTTCCAAACCGTGATAAAGTGGCTAAAATTACGAGATCCGCTGCAAGAAAAGTCGCCAAGCAAAAGATGGAAGACATGAATGCAACTGACCTTGAAATGGCGACAAATATCGTTTTGGGTACTGCCAGATCAATGGGAATTGAACTCATACCAGAGGCATAAACAACAATGGGTCAACCAAGTAAACGTAATCGGGAGATAGCTAAGAAGTATGACGCTAATAAGCGTCATCTTGTTAAAGATGCTATCGCTATTTTAAAGGACTGCCCTCCGGTCAAATTTGACCAGTCGGTTGGCATTTCTTTAAGAATGGGCGTTGACCCTCGTAAAACGGACCAGCAGGTGCGCGGCACTGTTTCATTACCGAATGGAACAGGAAAGCGGACTCGTATTCTTGCTTTTGTCGAAGGCGACAAAGTACAAGAGGCGCTAAATGCAGGAGCCGATTAAGCGGGCAGCGATGAATTGTGAGAAAAGGTCGCAGGTGGATGGACAGACTTTGATGCTGTCGTTTCTACTCCTGGAATGATGAGAAACGTAGGTAAGCTCGGCAAAGTGCTCGGTCCTCGTGGGTTGATGCCCACACCGAAAGCTGGAACGGTCACAACAGATATTGCTACTGCAATCGCTGAATTGAAAGCCGGTAAAATCGAGTTTAAACTGGACAAACATGGTGTCATTAATAACGGCATCGGTAAAGTTTCCTTCACGTTAGAGCAGTTGTACGAGAACGTATTCGCGTTTGTGAATGCTGTAATCAAAGCAAAACCTGCTGCTGCGAAAGGGAATTACATCCAGTCGCTTGTTCTCTCTTCTACAATGGGTCCTGGGATTAAACTCGAATTGAAAGAAATCCTGGCGGAACAATAGGAGGCGATCGCAATGAAACAAGAGAAAAGCTATCTATCAGCAAATTTAATTGATGGTATTGACCGTCACGGCGCCTTCGTAATCTTGAATTACAAGGAAGTCAAAGCTAACGACATGAACCAGTTCAGAAGATCTGTGGCAGCGTCGGGTGGAGATGTAGTTGTGATGAACAAGCGTATCCTGATGAAGGCATGCGCCATCAAGAATATTGACGTGGCCGCGGACCAGTTGCCTGGCCATATCGGCGTCGTATTAGGTGGGTCTGATCCTATTGAAACGACGAAAATCGCGTTTAAATTCTGCAGCGAAAATGACAAAAAAGTGAACGTGCTTTGCGGGATGTTCGAAGGGAAAGTTTATAACGGACAAGACGTTAAAATGCTCTCCGAATTGCCAAGCAAAGATGAAATGCGCGCTCAGTTGCTCGGCACCTTCGAGGCGCCTATGGCACAAACGCTCGCAGTCATGGAAGCGCTTTTGTCAAGCGTTGTGTACTGTTTAGACAACAAATGCAAAGGGCAAGAATCAACCGAAGCCTAATGTTCAAATTTTTTTAGAAAAGTATGAGGTATAACCGTGAGCAATAAAACTGAACAACTCGTCGAAGCTTTGAGCGAGCTAAGCGTTTTGGAAATGGCAGAGCTGAAGACAGCTCTTGAAAACAAATGGGGCGTAAAAGCTGCAGCTGCTGCTGTTGCTATGGCTCCTGCTGCAGCTGCTGCAGCTCCTGCTGTTGCAGAATCTACAGACTTCCAAGTGATCTTGGAAAAAGTGCCAGATGACAAGAAAATCAGCGTCATCAAGGTAGTACGCGAAGTAACAGCTCTTGGCTTGAAAGAAGCTAAAGAACTGGTCGATGGTGCTCCTAAGGCAATCAAAGACACAGCACCTAAAGCTGAAGCTGAAACCATCAAGAAAAAAGTGGAAGAAGCCGGCGGAAAAGTGACTTTGAAAGGACTGTAATTCTGTCCTAATTAGAGTGGATCTTATGGAGCAATTCATAGGATCCGCTCTATGTTTATTTAAGTGTTTAAAAATTAAAGAAAAAAGTACAGTCGTAATGGACTGTGCTCTTTCCTTTATTCTTTAAATACGCAAGGAGACCTTATTCATGTTGCAAAGGCCGCCGCATCGAGTCAGTGTCGTTGAAAGGGAAGAGATCATTGACCTACCGAATCTTATCGAGATCCAGGTCAAATCTTACAATCAATTCCTTCAAGCAGACAAATTCCCTGAAGAGAGGGACAACGTTGGTTTGCAGGAAGTTTTCAGCGAGATATTTCCAATCAAGTCTTACGATGAAAAGACGATTATCGAATTTGTATCCTACACTTTAGGCGTTCCAAAGTACGCTCCCGAAGAGTCAATCAGAAGAGGGATCACTTATAGCGTAACCCTGAAAGTCAAGTTCCGTTTGACGGATGAGACAGGGATCAAAGAGGAAGACGTCTACATGGGAACCATCCCTGTCATGACGGATAAAGGAACTTTCATCATCAACGGTGCTGAGCGTGTTGTCGTATCTCAATTGCACAGATCGCCCGGTATTTGCTTTGAAGAAGAGAGGCATTCCCGCGGTTCTACCATCTACACTTTCCGCGTCATTCCTTACAGAGGCAGCTGGTTAGAAGGCGCCTTCGATTCAAACGACCTGATCCACATTTACATCGACCGCAAAAAACGCCGACGCAAAATTTTGGCGACGACGTTCATCAGAGCTTTGGGCTACTCCAGCAACTCTGACATCATCGAAGAGTTCTTCACCGTTAAGAAAGTCAAAATCAAAAACAGCAAAGACTTTGATAAATTGTTGGCACACATCCTTGCACAAGACGTCATCGAAGAGAAATCTGGGATTGTTTTGGGCAAAGCAGGGGAGAAGCTCACAACTGCGATGTTGAAGCGCATGATGGATGCGAAGATCGATACGATCAAGATCGCAGAAGATGCGGATGAAACAAGCCCGATCATCAAGATGCTGGCAAAAGATCCATCCGATTCTTACGAAACGGCTTTGAAGGACTTCTACAGAAAGATCCGTCCAGGCGAGCCTGCAACGATCGCAAACGCACGTTCTGCAATGATGCGTCTCTTCTTCGATCCAAAACGCTACAACCTTGGAAGAGTCGGCCGTTACAAGTTGAACTCGAAGCTCGGTTTGGAAGTGAACGACGACACACTTAAAGTGGTGACGCTCACTAAAGAAGATATCATCCATGCTCTGAAATACTTGCTGAAGCTGAAAAAAGGCGACGAAAACTACATGGTCGACGACATCGACCACCTCGGAAACCGTCGCGTGCGTTCAGTGGGCGAGTTGATCCAGAACCAGTGCCGCATTGGTTTGGCACGTATGGAGAAGATAATCCGCGAAAGAATGAATCTGTTTGATTTCACTTCAGACACATTGACACCGGGTAAGATCGTTTCCGCAAAAGGACTGTCCGGCGTATTGAAGGACTTCTTCGGTAGATCTCAGCTCTCCCAGTTCATGGATCAAGCGAACCCAGTAGCGGAATTGACGCACAAACGCCGTCTTTCCTCTCTCGGACCTGGCGGTTTGAACAGAGACCGTGCCGGCTTCGAAGTGCGTGACGTACATCCTAGCCACTACGGTAGAATCTGCCCGATTGAAACACCGGAAGGACCGAACATCGGTTTGATCACCTCCTTGTCATCCTATGCGAAGATCAACGAATTCGGCTTTATTGAAACTCCTTACCGCATTGTCCGCGATGGCATCGTAACAGATGAGATCGAATACATGACTGCGGACCAGGAAGAGCGCTGCGTGATTGCGCAGGCTTCTACGCCATTGGATAAACACAATATGTTCGTCAATGAAATCTGCTGGGGCCGTTACAGGGGCGAGCAGATGGAGATTGAAACAGAGCGCGTCACCCACATGGACGTTTCTCCGAAGCAGCTCGTTTCTATTGTTACCGGATTGATTCCGTTCTTGGAGCACGACGATGCTAACCGTGCCTTGATGGGTTCGAACATGCAACGCCAAGCTGTACCTCTGCTTAAGCCTCAAGCTCCTCTCGTAGGAACAGGTCTTGAAGGAAGAGCGGCAAGAGACTCAGGCGCTGTTGTAGTAGCCTTGGAAGACGGTGTCGTTGATTATGTTGACGGTACAAAGATCGTCATCTCTCCAAAAGATAACCGCCTTGAGAAACGCACCTATTTCCTGAAGAAATTCATGAGATCGAACTCAGGCACCTGCGTTAACCAGTTTCCTCTTTGCTATGTAGGCGACAAGATCAAAGCAGGCGATGTGATTGCCGATGGTTCTGCGACCGAAAATGGCGAATTGGCTCTTGGACGAAACGTCTTGGTTGCCTTCATGCCATGGTACGGTTACAACTTTGAGGACGCCATCATCATCTCTGAAAAGCTGCTCCGCGAAGATGCTTACACTTCGATCTACATCGAAGAGTTTGAATTGACAGCAAGAGACACCAAGCTTGGCAAGGAAGAGATCACACGCGATATTCCAAACGTGCCTGAAGAGGCTTTGGTCAACCTTGGAGACGACGGGATCATCCGCATCGGTGCTGAAGTTCGCCCAGGCGATATTTTGGTTGGTAAGATCACTCCGAAGTCAGAAACTGAATTAGCTCCTGAAGAAAGACTCTTAAGAGCGATCTTCGGTGAAAAAGCGGCAGACGTTAAAGATGCCTCTTTGACAGCTCCTCCAGGAACTGAAGGGGTTGTAATGGACGTTAAAGTGTTCAGCCGCAGAGACCGCTTGCCAAAGAGCGACGATGAGCTTGTAGAAGAAGCGACAAGATTGAAAGACGTCCAGAAAGAGTACAAAGCAAAACAAGCTGAACTCAAAGTCGAAAAGCGCGAGAAAATGGGCGCTCTTCTCTTGAACGAACAGTCTCCCGGCACGATCATCCACAGAAAATCTGCGGATGTATTGGTGGCAGAAGGCGAGTTGATCACTCAAGACGTGATCGACCAGTTGGATAAAGAGCAGATTGAAGACCTGTTGATGCCGCATAACGATATCTTCGATACGTTGAAAGAAGTGATGCAGCACCACAACCACGCTGTGTTGACGTTAGAGAGCCAGTACAAAACTGAAGTGGAACATCTGAAGAAGGGCGATATCGACCTCGATCCGGGCGTCATCCGCCAAGTTAAAGTGTACGTGGCGACGAAGCGTAAGCTGCAAGTCGGCGATAAGATGGCTGGACGCCACGGAAACAAAGGGGTTGTCTCCAAGATTGTTCCGGAAGCGGATATGCCGTACATCGATGGCGGACAAACCGTTGAGATCATCTTGAACCCTCTCGGCGTTCCTTCGCGATTGAACATGGGTCAGTTGTTTGAGACTCACTTGGGATTTGCTGCAAAAATGGCTGGCATCTACACAAAGAGCCCTGTGTTTGACGGATTCCCTGAAGAGAAGATCTGGGAGATGATGAAGAAGCATGGCCTGCCAGAAAACGGCAAGTTCTACCTTCACGACGGCTTCACAGGCGAAGTGTTCGATAACCCAGCGGTTGTAGGTTATATCTACATGCTGAAGTTGAGCCACTTGGTCGCAGATAAGATCCACGCACGTGCTGTCGGTCCTTACTCACTCGTTACGCAACAGCCTCTCGGCGGTAAGGCGCAGATGGGTGGTCAGCGATTCGGGGAGATGGAAGTGTGGGCGGCAGAAGCTTATGGCGCTGCGCACCTCTTGCAGGAACTTTTGACTGTGAAGTCAGACGACGTCAGCGGAAGAACGATCATTTACGAGTCTATCGTAAAAGGCGACAACATATTGCGCCCAGGTAGACCGGAGTCGTTCAACGTATTGATTAAAGAAATGCAAGGCTTAGGCCTTGATGTCCGCACAGAAGCGGTTGAATCTAAGTAAAACTTATGAATTGTTGGAGAATCATACATGTCTAATCCACAACAAGAACGCAATCCTTCTTCTGATGCGCAGTTTGACACACTATTGATCCAGATCGCATCTCAAGATGAGATCAGAAACAAATGGTCTCGCGGCGAAATTAAAAAGCCGGAAACGATCAACTATCGTACCTTTAAGCCTGAAAAAGGCGGTCTTTTCTGCGAAAAGATCTTTGGACCAACCAAAGACTGGGAATGCGCTTGCGGCAAATACAAGAAAATCAAGCACAAAGGCATTGTCTGCGACCGCTGCGGCGTCGAAGTGACACAGTCCAAAGTGCGAAGAGAAAGAATGGCGCACATCGACCTAGCTGTCGACGTCGTCCACATCTGGTTCTTCAAATCGATGCCTTCCAGAATCGGAAACATCCTCGGAATGAGCTCAACAGACCTCGAGCGCGTCATCTACTACGAAGAATACGTTGTAATCGATCCAGGCCAAACAGATCTGGAGAGAAAACAGCTGCTTAACGATGCAGAATTGCGTGAAGCGCAAGAGCGTTGGGGCAAGGAGTCTTTCGTTGCGAAAATGGGCGCTGAGGCAATTAAAGACCTGCTCGCGACAGAAGACCTCCATCTTCTCTTGAGTGAATTGAAGGACAAGCTACGCAAGACGAAGTCGCAACAAGCGCGCATGAAGCTCGCTAAGCGTCTGAAGATTGTTGAAAGCTTCCTCTCTTCCAAGAACAAGCCGGAGTGGATGGTAATGGGTGCGATCCCTGTGATCCCGCCAGATCTTCGTCCGTTGGTTCCATTGGATGGCGGCAGATTTGCAACTTCCGACTTGAACGACCTCTACAGACGCGTGATCAACCGTAACAACCGTTTGAAAGCGATCTTGAAACTGAAAACACCTGACGTGATCATCCGCAACGAAAAGCGTATGCTTCAGGAAGCAGTTGACGCTCTGTTTGACAACGGCCGCCATGGTCCTGCCGTAATGGGCGCGGGCAACCGTCCGTTGAAGTCTCTTTCAGAGATGCTCAAAGGTAAACAGGGACGCTTCAGACAGAACTTGCTTGGAAAACGCGTTGATTACTCCGGTCGTTCCGTGATCGTTGTAGGTCCTGAATTGAAATTCAACCAGTGCGGCTTGCCAAAATTGATGGCGCTGGAGCTGTTTGAACCGTTCATCGTAAAACGCTTGAAAGACCTTGGCTTGGTTTATACCATCCGTTCCGCTAAGAAAATGATCCAGAGACACGCTCCAGAAGTGTGGGATGTGTTGGATGAGATCATTAAAGGCCACCCGGTTCTCCTAAACCGTGCGCCAACGCTGCACAGATTGGGTATCCAGGCGTTTGAACCTGTGCTGATCGAAGGTAAAGCGATCCGCGTTCACCCACTCGTTTGCGCTGCGTTCAACGCGGACTTCGACGGTGACCAGATGGCGGTTTACGTGCCTCTCTC
>JBKEAL010000050.1:0-1513 GCA_047972195.1 Parachlamydiaceae bacterium | reverse complement strand
GCCATGGGTAGGGATGTAAACCACATGATGAGCCTGATCGACCACCTCTTGCGGCAGCGAGCTATCTTCCGGACCAAACAGATAAATGGCGTTTTCCGGATGCTCAAAATGCGGCAGCGCTGTTGCACCAACCACCAACTCAACGCAGACGATCTCCACGTCGCTGCCAAGGCCTGCGGTGAGTTCGTCCATTTCGACTAAATCGATACGTTCCTGCATGTTTTGTGTATCAGTTTGAAATTTCGCTGCGCGATTGTAGCGGCTGCCGTTGTAACGAACCTGAGTGGCGTTATAGCATCCTGCTGCGCGCATGACCGCGCCCACATTGGTCGGGCTTTTCGGGTTATGCAGTCCAATAATGACCGTTGACTGTGTTGTCATTGCTGTTGTTCTACTTCTGTATTGATAAGAGTCGAGCGTAACACTCACGAATGGCGGGATTATCGCTCTAACACGCGCGAAGTGCTAGGCCGGATAGTGCATTTACCGATACAAACCAAGCCATGATTCGAATACCTCACTTAAACAAATCAATCTGTGATTTGATTATTGAGCATAATCGCATTACATTGTGATTTGAATAACAACAATTTTCGCATCAAGAGTAGCATTATGTGGATCTGGCAGCAGGATAACTGGCCTCACTTTATGTGGGATAAGAACACCATCGAACCCATGGTGAGGCAAACACGCCTTAACCAAGGCATCCTGTTGGGTAAAATCACCAGTCAGTCTCAGGATCAAAAGCAAAGTATGCTTGATACTTTACTGGCGAACATCGTCCATTCCAGCGCTATCGAAGGGGAAAGGCTCAATGCGTTTTCGGTGCGCTCGTCGCTGGCGAACCGACTTGGCCTGACGGAAGAAAGACCATTTCCAACCACCGAGCAGACGGACGGTTTAGCCGAAATCATGCTAGACGCTGTTGAGAACCTTGAGACTCCACTGACTCTGGAACGTATTCTCCACTGGCACGACAGGCTTTTTCCTGAAGGTTACACCATGTTTAATCCCGTCATTGGTGGACAACTGCGTGGTGATGCGCCAATGCAGGTGGTGTCTGGCCGTATCGATAAACCGACGATCCACTTTGAAGCGCCGGATCGTGAGCGGCTCGATAACGAACTGGCGATGTTCTTAGAATGGTTCAACAGCTCCAAACAAAACGTTTCGCTTGATCCATTGATAAGAGCGGCCATCACCCATTTATGGTTTGTTACGCTGCACCCGTTGGATGACGGCAATGGACGTATCACGCGCTTACTCACCGACTTGGCGCTCGCTCAGGCCGAGCAGCAATCAGTCCGGTTTTACGCAATGTCGGTGTGCATTCTGGCGAACCGCAAAAGCTACTATGAGATCCTCGAACAGACTCAAAAGGGCGATATAGACATCACGCCCTGGCTGGTTTGGTTTTTTAATACGCTGAATGAAACCTTTGCGGACGTACTGAAAGAGATCGATCAAACCCTATTCAAAACCAACTTCTGGCGTACAGTGGATCAAACCAAAC
>JBKEAL010000072.1:0-2496 GCA_047972195.1 Parachlamydiaceae bacterium | reverse complement strand
AACGGAGATACGCTATACCTGTTATCATGAATATTTAAGAATTATGCGTACCACCCTGAAGAGTATCAGTATTTTATCAACTCCTTTGATTTAACGGACGCATTGAAAAAATGAAAAAGTTTCTACCTGTTCTTTTAGCTCCAGCACTGCTTTTAGGCTTTGACAATACCTATTACCCTTATCCCGGCGACATCTATAACGAAGGAGGAGTCTGGAAAGGTATAGATCATCTCGCGAATCTAGGGAATTTTATTCCCTTGCAGGTCGACATCATTGCACCTCAAGACATTAAGTTAACTGTTACTGAGAGTTCAGTTAACGAAGTTCTTGAAAAAGTGTATAAAGATGCAGGTTTCATCAATGCTCCATCCCCAAAAGAGGAACACGCCTTTTTCAGCATCATGATCTTAATTTACCCAATCAATGAAGGGCTAGCAGCCTCAATTCAGGGGAGATTGTTTGAAGAGGTGCAAGTTAAGAGAACGTTGATCGCAAAAGACCATAAGCTGCAGGCTGAAACCTGGGACCAATCCACATTGATTGTAGCACCTACAGCAGAGTTTGACGAGTTGCTGTACAAAAGCGTCAGCGAAGTGGCAACTAATTTTGTGAAGAGAGTTCAGGCGTTTCAAGCGAAGCGTTCTGTTTTGCAAACCAACGAAGAGACAAAGTAGCGCTTAAGCAAAGCAAAGCGCTCACTCCCATGACCATAGGCAAGCCGACGGTTGCCGCCAAAAAGCCTCCAACAGCTGGTACAAAGGCTCCACGGATGCCTGTGCTGATGACGTTGATGTTTGTGTAGTCTGAGCTGTTTTCCTGCCTTGCAAAATAGGGGCCAGACATATTCCAGATCAATTCATTGCCAGATTGCATCACACCGTAAATGACATAGCCGGCATAAAGCCAGAAAAGATTAAAGGAAGCTGCGAGGAGACAGAAAGGGAAAAGCAGTCCAAACAGAGCAACGAGACTAGTGAGGGAGAAAATTCCCATCTTGTGCATCCACTTGCTAAAGAACGGAGTAGCAGCTGCAAATCCTAACCCCTTACAGAATGTCAATGCGACAGACATTTCCATGTAAGAGAGGTGCAGATGGTCGACAAAGTAGATCGGCAGGGCTGGCTGCATGATCATGAGAGCCGTTCCTATCATCATGAACCCCATCTGAAACTGCGCAAAGTCCTTTCTTCTCTTTAACAACGCCCACGCCTCCTTCCACGGTTCCACAACTTTAGAGGTTTTAGAGGTGTTCGGTGCTGCTTCAGCGGCGTCGGAGGGAACGAGCATCTGCTTTTGGAATAGCGAGGCTAACAACGCTGTTAATGCAGTTAGAGGGAACAGCCAACGCCACGCTTCAAAGTAGGAATCAAGGAGCCAACCGAAGACAAAAGGCAGCAAGCCTCCTCCAATATAGCCAAAAGCTTGGGTGTAGGAAAATAATCGCTCTCTTGCTGTGACAGGAACATTCAGCTTCAAGAGCTCCATCCATGAAGGGACGAGACCGACAGCTACCATCATGTAGAAACCGAAGGCGAAAATTAAATACCAGGTGGAGTGAATCCATGGGATGAAAAGAAAGGGGAGGTAGGAGATGATTCGGGCAGAGACGATATGGTGCGGGAGTTCGCTGCGTTTTGTTTTTAAAGCAGAATTTAAGTAGGTGGATAGAAGAGAAACGATCGGCTTTAAGGCGATGACAAAAGCAAGCTGCCAGGGAGAAGCGTGCAGATCCTTATACAGGATAAAGGGGATCATGTTGTAGATCGCCCAAAATGGAGTGTCTAAAACACGAGTGGCTATGTAAGCTTTTCGCGTTTTGTTTTGTGCTTCGGAAGTTTGCATTTTTAGACGATTATATCAAAAAGTTGCATTAATTCCTGCAGTTTGCTATGTTAAAAGGTATAGCGTTGTTAAGGTATTTTATTGCATCCCTGTCTTTATCCAGTCATTGTCCCCGATTCAGATCCCACTTTATTTTTATGTGCGATTCCCCGTGGCCATCGACCATTAGATCTTGCCAGGAAGTTGCGCCCTACATCGCAACGTATCCAACATTTTAAGGAGCAAATATGAAAAAATTATTCGTCGGCAACTTGGCATGGCGTGCAACAGAAGAAGAGTTGAAGCAACTTTTCGAATCTGCTGGCGGACAAGTTCTATCCGTGAAAATCGTGGTAGATCAATACACTGGCAAATCCAAAGGCTTCGGCTTTGTCGAAATGGACAGTGAAGAATCAGCTCAAAACGCTATCCGCGAATTGAATGACAAGCCTTACCAAGAACGTCCTCTCCGTGTCAGCTTGGCACAAGAGCGTCCTCAAGGCGAGCGCACAGGCGGCTTCCGCAGCAGCGGCGGCCCACGTCGTGAGCGCAGCGACCGCGGTGATCGTGGTGAGCGCAACTTCAACAGAGAGCGCTATTAATTTCTCTAAAGAAGGCCCTTAACCGGGCCTTCTTTTCCATTCCCGTGCCCGTGAGCGTGCCCGTGCCCGAATT
>JBKEAL010000302.1:0-11089 GCA_047972195.1 Parachlamydiaceae bacterium | reverse complement strand
ACCCGGGGATGGGTTATTTTTGGATCTCTTAAGAGAGGACTAAAATGATTAAAACTTGACAAATACACATAGCAGACACAAAGTTGTTTCTCATTCTTTGTGACTTTGTGGCTTTGTGTTTAATTTATTTCATGGAATCCTTAAGAGATTACCCAAGAACATACGGAAAGCAATCCTTCTTAGAGACTTCGTGTTTAATTGATTTCCTGAAATTGCTCGAGAGCCTGTTCTGCAGTCCACCTTTCTTTAGGATCTACGGAAAGCATTCCCCTAACGATGTCCCAATGGCGCTTTAGCCCACTATCCCTCTCAAGGCCTTGATAGCGCTGAATCTGCTCATCGACATCTGCTTGAGTTAATTTGCATAAGGCTTCCAATGTCTCATCTTTTTCAGATCTACATTTCAGGAACTCTCGTGGAAAACTTCTTCCAGCCAACAGGGAGGCAATCACGAGACCGATTGCCCAAACATCTAGTTCATTTCCTTGTACCTTGCGATCTTGAGGATCAAGCGTTTCAAGCTTAAGCCATCTGACTGCATGCTCCGGAGAGATCCATGCAGGAGATCCTGCGATCGATTTTGTATTGGAAAAGCCGAAATCGGCAAGAAACAATTGAATTGTTCCATCAGCCTCTTGCTTATACAGAATGTTATCAGGCTTGATATCGCCGTGGTAGTAGCGTCTGCCCTTTTCTGTAGTTTTTTCGTGGAATGCGTTTAAGGCTTTTAACAGCTGTTTGATGAGGTCAACTTTCTGCTTCTTGGTCATCGAGCGGCGCACTATATTACGCAGAGTTCCATCGGCTAAGGGTTCATACTGGCGCAGCATGTTTTCCCCATTCACCACTTTCTTCGTCTCTGCACGCAGTTTCAGCACTCTTTTTTGATCCTGCAGATTTTTGACGGTTTGCCCTTCTCTTTCCGATGTGATTTTCTTCACCAGAAAATCGCCCGACGTGAGATCGTACGCCTTTTTAACCGACTTATAAGAACCTTCTCCGACAATTCCCACCTTTTCAGAGCGTGACAACAGAAACACTTTTCCCACCGTGCCGTCTCCACCGGGCACAAGAAGCAACGAGAGAGGGAGGTCTTCCACTTTTCTTTCAAGTTTCCATGGATGCTCTAACCGTTCCGTGCTCAATTGATCTTTAAGCCCGTTAAGAAGATCATCCAACTTCTGCCTCTCCTCTTCCGTAATTCCCAAGAGATTGAGATCTTCCGGCCAGTAGAATTGCAATTCCTTATCCTTACCTGTGACAAGATCGAACGCTTTGAGGCCCGGGATTTCTAAAAAGATCGACAACTTATCTTCCACTCTTCGGAACTCAACAGAGAAAGAAGGCTCGCCTGAAGAATCATATGTCTTATGGTCTAATCCCGATGCTGTGAATTGATCGTATTTCTTTTTGACAAACGTCTCGATAATCTGCCTTTCTTCTTCAAAAAGCTCATCAGGAAACTGCAGCTCGAAGGTTAAGCACTTCAACACTTTATTGAGCAATATTCTATGATTTAGTTCAGGCAATCGATACAGATCTCTATCCAATCTTCTTAAATCGTCTTTTCGGACGTAGTGCTTGATGCCTTGTTCATCGATAATCGTTTGTGCATGACCAAAAAATCGCAGCAGGACGCCCGGGAATTTTCTATACTCTTTAAACTGAGTTTCTTGTTGAAATTCCCGATAACTCGAAAGATGCTGTAACATGCGCACATTCATCATTAATCCATTATTATTGGCAGCTATTATAACTATTTTTTAATTAAAAACTCAAGCATTAAAAATTCGTTGAAATTCCTGCAGAGCGCGCTCCGCACTCCACCTTGTTTCGGGATCTACAGACAGCATACCCCGGACCAGCTCCCAAATTGGTCTCAATGCGGCATCTTCTTCAAGACGTCTATATCGACTGATCTCCTGATCCACTCGCCCTTGAGTCAAATTGGCTATTTGCATTGCAAGCTGCTCCATATTCTCCGTTTCAGAAAAGACGTACGAAAAATCTTTTCCAGACAATAAGGAAGCAATGCAAAGCCCCACCGCCCAAACATCCAATTCATTGCCTAAAATTTTCTGATCATATGGCAACCCTGCATACCCATTATGATACCTTTTTGCCTGCTCAGGAGACGCCCAAGCTAACGTTCCTGCTATACCTGCTCTTCTATTTGTAAAGCCAAAGTCGGTAAGAAATATCTTGATTTTACCTTCTTGATCCTGTTTGAAGAGGATGTTATCCGTCTTGATATCGCCATGATAATAGCGTTGACCATCTTCCTCGGTTTTTTCATGAAATGCTTTTAAAGCCTTCAACAACTCTTTGACACCGTAGATTTTCTGCTCTCTGGTTAAAGGCCGATTCATCAATTGAGTGATCGTTCCGTCAGCCAAAGGCTCATAATGGCGCATGAATACGTCTTTAGGTGTCTCTGCACGCAATTTCAGCACCCTTTTTTGGTCCTGCAAACTTTTGACCTTCCCAGCTTCCAGTCTCGGAGTAACCTTCTTGACCAGAAACTCGCCCGTGGTGATATCATACGCCCTTTTTACTGCTTTATATGCCCCTCTACCGACAATCCCCACCACATCGGAGCGAGGAAGTAGAAAGATTTTTTCTACCTTGCCATCTATTCCAGGAACAAGAAGCAAGGATAGCGGAATCCCTTCCTTTTTCCTTTCAACCTTACGAGGATGTTCTAACCTCTCCTGACTGAAAATTTCTTTGCTTGCTTCAAGGTACGCAGAGAGCAGCTGTTTCTCCTCTTCAGTTATCCCCAAGAAACTGAGATCTGCAGGCCAAATGAAATGTAACTCTTTACCTTCTGGCTCTTCAGATGAACTGACTTCAACAGAGGCAGATGGAGTGTTAGGCTCCGTTTCAGATATTTCCTTTTGCTTGACGAAGACGCCTTCTATCAAATCAAACACCTCTTCATCAGGCATTGACAAGAGAATCGAAAGCTTATCCTCCACCTTTCTAAACTCGACTTTATAGGAAAGATAAGGAGGAAGTAACCACTCGCTCATCTCACGCTCTGATTTGATGAAAGAGAGGCACTGTGTATCGATTAATGATTTAATCTCCATCTTCAGATCTGGAGACAAACCTTCAGGATAGCGAATTACTGGCGGATTATATTTTAAGATATTGTTTATCAGAATTTTGTGATCTAGTTTGGGCAATTGGTACAGATCGGGGTCAAGATTTCTTAGGTCCGCCTTCCGGACGTAGTGTTTGATCTGCTGTTCATCGACCACAACCTGAGCGTGTCGAAAAATCTTCAAGAAGAATCCGCGAACTTTTCCGTACTCTTTTACATTAGTATTTTGCTTAAACTCTTCGTAATTCGGAAAATTTGACCACAATCTATTAATCATAAACAAATACCTTTTAAAGGTATTATATATTAAATTAATTTAATTAATCAAATTTCTTTCTGTACTAAAATGCTCTCAATCCATTAGAATCAGTGCATTTACTAGAACAGGCTTTTATGATCACCTTAAATAAAATCTCTAAGAACTTCGGAACCAAAATCTTATTCGATGATGTCACCATGACGTTCAACTCCGGCAACCGCTACGGTTTGACCGGACCGAACGGAGCAGGCAAGACGACGCTATTAAAAATCATCATGGGGTTTGAAGAGCCGACGAGCGGAACAGTCACACTTCCCGATCGCGTCGGTATACTTAGACAGAACATCGAAGATTACCAAGATGTTCGCGTTTTAGATGCTGTGATCATGGGAAATAAACGTCTTTGGGATGCCTTTGCAGAGCGGGATCGCCTCTACGAAGTGGAAATGACCGATGACGTCGGCATGAGATTAGGGGAACTTGAAGGCATTATCGCGGAGGAAGATGGTTATTCAGCGGAAGCCAACGCAGAAGTGATCCTGTCCGGTATGGGGATTGATCACGCCCTCTTTGAAAAAAAAATGCGCGAAGCACCAACCGATGTGCAGTTCAAAGTGCTTCTTTGCCAAGCCCTGTTTGGAGATCCTCAAGCCTTGCTCCTCGACGAACCGACGAACCACTTGGACTTAGACTCGATCCGATGGCTTGAGACATTTCTTTACGATTACAAAGGCACCTTAATCGTAATCAGCCACGACCGCCACTTCTTAAACGCTGTAACGACGCATATCGCTGATATCGACTATGAGACAATTATTCTCTATCCAGGCAACTACGATGAAATGGTCGTAGCAAAAACCGCCGTGCGCGATCGCGCCGAATCGGAAAACAAGTCAAAAGAGAAGAAGATCGCCCAATTGAAAGAGTTTGTCGCTAAATTCGGCGCAGGTACTCGAGCGTCGCAGGTGCAATCCCGCGTTAAAGAGATCAACCGCCTACAGCCACAAGAGCTCAAGACAACGAATATCCAACGCCCCTACATCCGCTTCATTCCTTGTGATAAACAGCCCGGTCAAATCGTTCTTAAAGTCCAAGGCGTCTCGAAGGCTTATGAACACCCGGTTATTGAGAAATTCTCCATTGAGATCAATCGCGGCGACAAAATCGGAGTGATTGGAAATAACGGTCGCGGGAAAACGACCCTTCTCAAGCTTCTAGCGCAAGCTATAGAGATCGACCGCGGCAAGCTAGAGCTTGGCCATCAGGTCATGATCGGCTATTTCCCGCAAAACCACGCCGATGTCATCGATAAAAGGCAGTTAATCACCGCATTTGACTGGTTAAAAGAGCGCAAAAGCGGAGTCTACGACCAAGAGATCCGCAGCGTATTGGGCAAAATGCTTTTTGCAGGTGAAGACGCTTTCAAGAACATCACCGCCCTCTCCGGAGGAGAAACGGCACGCCTTATTCTGGGCGGATTCATGATGACTGACCACAACGTGTTACTTTTGGACGAGCCGGACAACCACTTGGACCTCGAAGCTGTCTCTGCACTTGCATGGGGCCTGGACGAGTATAAAGGCACCGTTGTCGTAGCAAGCCACAACAGAGACCTGATTGGCACCGTTGCTAAAAAGATCATCGCATTTGAATCAGACGGAATCCACATCTTCGATGGACCGCTTGAAGAATACCTAGCTTGGAAAGAATCGCTCGTGAAAAAATGAAGCGTTTCTCAAAGACAAAGTATCTGTCCTTAAGCAAGCCAAAACAGGAAAAACTTTCAGCAGAGAGGCTTCATAGCCTCTTTTTAAATACCTCCGATCAGGAAGCTCTCCAAGAGTACAACCTCTTCCAGGAATGGCTTAGCAAAGAGCAGTTAACTACCCTTGACCCCGAAACCCTCTCAAACCGTTACCATCAACATCTCAAAGAAGCCGGCATCAAGCTGAAAGAAAACCGCTTTCTCCCCTTTGTTACATCTACTGATAAAGACCAAGCGTTGCCCAGCCTTGGATTTCACATCTACCTCGACGGCCTCCGCTCGGCACATAACGTAGGCAGCATCCTGCGCACCGTCGAAGCATTCCGCTTAGGCACCGTCTATTTCTCCGAACAAACCCCCTTCATCGATCAAAAAAACGTCTGCGACGCCTCCATGGGAGCCTGGGAGTGGATCGACTGCAAAAAAGCCACTTTAAAAGAACTGCCGCAACCTTGGATCTGCCTGGAAACATCCGATGAGGCTGAACCCCTAGATACCGCCTCAATACCCTCCGGAAGCACCCTCATCGTTGGCAACGAAGAATTCGGCTGCTCACAGGCCACATTGCACGGCGCTCACAAACTCATCCAAATCTCTCTTAGAGGAAAAAAGAATTCCCTAAACGTCGCTAACGCCTTCGCCATCCTGGCCTATAAATTAAGTCTTTAGATATAACTATATCATGGCAACTGAAGGCTTATTCGGAGTAGTTTGCGGGTATATGTTTGCTAATTCCGCTAAGAAGCGGGATGAACTCGCCCAAGGCGGGAATGAAATTCTTGGCGCCGCCTATCAATCGCAAGGCTTAGGGATACTTTCTTCAATTGCAAGCCGCATCCTCTCTCAAATCCCGTATGCACCGCTCCGTTTGGGAGCTCAAGTAGTCAACGGCGTCACGCCGGCTGCAGGGATAGTGCTCTGCCCTGCCGCGGCCGTCATCAAAAAGGGCCGTTATGAAGCGGGTGTGGCCTATTTAAACAGCGTCTCAACGCCTTATATCTCCACACCTGCCTCATGGCTTCCTTCTAAATTAGATGCAGCACGCGTCAAGCTATTTACAGCCATCTCCGATAACACAACGGCCTTAACCACAGGAGCGATGCTGACTGCAACCGTCGCCCTCCCCTTCTTTGGCATGGGTGCTCTTGCAGCAGGTTTTACCATTCCCATTGCGTTTCAAGCATTGGAATCTGCTGAAATGGTTCCCACAGACGTCAGTTTATTCCTTGAGAAGTACATGCCGACCCTCTCAAACGTCGCAATGATCGCTGGCGGCGGCCCTATCTCGCAACTAATAGCCGCAGCTTCTATAGGAGGCTCCATACCAGTTGTGAGTGACTATCTTCAAAAAAAGGGGGAAGATCTTATCCTGCATTTTATTTCCATTCCAGGGCCCACGTTGGAAGAGATCGATGCAGAATGGCAATTGAAGGAAGACCTAACACATCAGGAAATCCTGTACATAATAGAGAATAGTGAACCCTACCTTTACAAAATCAATCCTGCTCACTGTTCTAAGCAGGCCAGCTTCGATCTGGAGATTCCGGAAGACAGAAACTTTCAAAGATTTCTCGATCGTTTTCAAGAGATCGACTGGGAAATCCGCTATTCGCTTTTGAAAAGAGCTTTTCGAGACGACGACCGTTTTATCGCTTTCATTCGGAAAAAATTTCCACAAGGCACTAACATCGAGTTTGAGCAGCATGTTGAAGCCCTTGCGAGCGAATGCAATCAAACCAAAGAACAATTCCTTGCTGGTAAGCTTAAAGAGCAGATGCAGATCCTAGTTGAATTTTTGACTAATAAGCGCACACCCACAGGCTTTCTGAATGACATGCAAGATGCGATTGATCTTGCCGCACAAATACTGCCATACCTAAACAAACTGAACATTGAAAACCCCCTTGAACGAGTCGAACTCGAAGATCTTCTTTTAAAACTCGCAATTGAAGGTGGAGAATATTGTGCACGAGGCATCAAACGAGCGTTCTCAGAAATTGCCTTCGGTACGGTTTACAAAGACGCCCACAATAGCGATCCGGAAAAGAGCTTCATACTTTCCATTCGCCAAACGCTGCAACTACTCCGTCAGCAGATCATGCAGAGTAATTTCCAACAAGCGGTCGACCTGATGGTTCAGTTCGGCAAGGAAGGCAAAGTGAAATTGACCAGATCCGACGCAACAACCACGGATGAATCCACCGCCGCGATCGTTCAGGATATCCACATGAAGGACAACTTCCTACAATACTCCACTCTCGGATTCTACCCCATTACACAAAACGAACGGGACCGCTTTACCGCTACAGACACATTCAATTGGAAAACGCAAGGAGCTATACGCGTTGGCTTATATGAAATTTATAAATCCCAGCTGAACGATGCGATCGATATCGTCGGAGAACTGCAATTTGCTAACTACATCCGTGAAAAGATCACAAGCCTGGAACAGTTGACCGAGGATCAGAAAGAGCAGCTCATCGAAAGATTAATCCTCTGCGCCGGAGATGACACAGCCTTAGATGGTTTCAAGCGCCTCTTCTTCGTCATGCAAGGAGTCCTGAAAGTCGAATTCAACCACTGCACAGACACCGGTTGGGTAGAAATGGATGAGAACGAACAGGATTGGCTCTTCCTCGGAAATCAGTAACCCCCCCCCAACCCGTTCCCGTGAGCGTGCCCGAATTCCTTATTTGAAAATCGGGCACGGGCACGGGTTAGGGGGTTAAGGAAAAAATCTAACTTCCACTTCGCTGCCTTGATGGATTAAAACGCCTGGGGCATCTTGCACTTCCAGGTTAACAGCTAGAGAGTCCAGGGTGAGGCTGCGGAAGGGATATTCCCTTGGGCAGTCGATTTCTTGATCTAAATATTGTTCGTCCAGGACAATCTCTAAATCAGACAGAGCTTTCACTTCTCTATAGCCTTGCGAGCGCTGGTATAGTGTGGTCGGCTCTTTTGTTTCAAAGGTCCATCTTCCGTCCATAGAGGCTGAGAAGGATTGGTCTTTCACGATCACTTGGGAACCGTCAGTCAGATAGTAGATCGCTTTGGATCTTCCGCCGCCACTGATGCCAACACCTGTCAGATTTCCAATCTTCAATGTAGGGCTTTCCTCTTGAGCAAACTCTGTGTCAATTCCTTGAATAGTATCTTGGTAAGCGCCGATCTGCCCTTGCACTTTCTTCTTCTTTTTCTTGTACTTGAAACGTTGCTTCGCTTTCTTCGAAAGAGCTGCTTCCTGCTCTTTTGTCAATGCAACCGCTTCATCGAGCAATTTACCTAAGCCATCGCCCCTCTGCACTCTCTCTTTCCACCCTTTCACTTGCAATGCATCCAATGCTAAACCAAGCGCAGCACCGACTCCATAATGGCGCCACTTCATCGCATTTTCTACTAAATCTTCATCGTTGATCTTAGAGAGAACTTCTTTCTCTTCACCCGTCATTTTCGCAGCGACGTAGTCAGCCAACCCTTCCAGACGCTGCTGCATCTCTTCCCAATCGAGGGACTCCTCATCCAGTAAAGCTACTCGCTCTCTATGAATCGCGACATACTCTTTGATACTCTCTATGGAATCGGTCTGTACAAACTCCTGAAGAAGAGCTTCTTCGAGAGCCATCAACGCCACGTTTTCCACGTTCAAATGCTGCGTATATCCACCGGCATTCGCCCCATCTTCAAAGTGATCCATCTGAAAGCGGTGGAACCGTTCGTGCGCTAAAATCTTCACCGCTCTAGGGCCGTTCATCCTGAACACAAACGCCTCTTCCTCGCCCATCGGAAAGAAAGGATGAAGCCTCTCCCGTCTCACGTTCCATAGGTCCTCACTCGTCACCAAAATCCCATCAATCGTCTCCTTCCACACCGACTCGCGATTTTTCAGCCCTAAAGCGTAAATTTCTCCATCCTCATAGGTCACGACCAGCGGCGCTTCGCTCCATTGCAGCTCCGGCCAAGCGCTCTGCTCTTCGCGATACAACTGCGCCAGTTGAACCAATTGGGCTTCCTTGTCCATAGTTTGTTCCGTCATCGCGAAACTTCCTAAGCTGTAAGCTGCTCCTAATAATAGGGTAAAAATTATATTCATGCTTTAATTTTAAATTATAATTATTAATTTAGTATTAAGATTTTCAATTAATTGGAATAATTAAACTATTTATTAATATAATTGTAATTAGCTAGAAAAAGGCCAAATGTTGGAGGTATTTATGACTAGAGTTACAAGCGCTCAATTTTCGACGTTCTTAACTCAAATGGAAGGCAAATTAGGCCATCCGGTTGGTAAAGAATCGCCAGAAAAGAAAATGGAATTGCTGAATAAAAGAATTGGATTGCTTCAAGAGAGCATTGGAAAGATTGAAAAGAAGCAATCTTCTTACAGCAAAGGTTTTATAGGTGCAATTCGAAGCCGTTTTCGCTCTATAAAATCTAAAGATCAAGCTCCTCTTGCTAGATCTAAAACAATCGTGACACGAATGCAAAAAGAGATCGATTCACTGGAAGGAGATCTTGGTAAAGTCATGTCTTACGTTTTCATGAAACAGAAGATTGAAGATAAACGAACAGAAGTCTTAGCGCATAAAAGACAACTGGAAAGCGAACTGAGAGGTGTTAATCATGACATCAAGACATTCACTAGCCTAGCTGGGATCAAAACAAACCAACTCGATGCTCAAACAACTGCGACTAAACAAGTAGGGAAGAAAAAACACGTCCGCAAAAAAACAAAAGCACAACAAAATGAAACAGTGACAGCCATGGAACAAACAAAATTAACAACTGCTGAAGCAGGACAAACTCACGCATTTAAAGTGGCAGATCTAACAAAGCAAAAACGCAAATTAGACACAGGTATTGAGAAAGATAGATTATTACTTGGCGAGCTTGAATTTATAGAAAGTAAAATCCCTGAGGAAGTTTAAAAAAAAATCCAGGAAGGCTGTAAGCCGGATTCTGTGCCGTCCAAAGCAAGCTTTGGGTGGCCGCTACCATTCTTCTAGGGCTAGCGTCGCCGCTAACCTCATGCGGCCTGTCATGGTGCCCTGCGGAGTACAGGATTGCACCTTATCGGCCTTGCTTCGGATGGGGTTTGTCGCCTCCCCAGTTGCCTGAGGTAGAGCCCTCTCCTGAAGAGGGCGTTTCAGCCTGTCTTCCGGATTGCTCCGGAAGCGGATTGCTTTCTGTTACACTTTCCGTAGCCTTGCGGCCCCCAGTCTTTCACTGGCATCCTCTTCTACGAAGTCCAGACTTTCCTCTGTTATTCACAGCGGCAGCGCGCCTTCCTGGAAGGAAGAAAAATTACACTTTGCTCGAGCGGCGGCGGCGTGTCTTCGTTGCCACAGAGGAGCTTTCCTCGAGGGCTTCGCCTTCTGGCCAGTAGTGGATGCGAGAGCAATGTTCGCAGAACACGAGTCTTTCGCCTTTGCGGACGAGGTTTTCATGCTGAGGAGTTAAAGTGATATGGCAACCGCTGCAGCAGCGCTCTTCGATAGGCACGACAACGCGGTCTTTTTTGTTGCGAAGAAGCCTTTCATACACGTTGAAGGTTTCCTTATCAGCGTCTTGTACAAGCGCATCGCGCTCCTCTTTTAGGACGCTTCCTTCGCCATTGATGCGTTGGATGCTTTCGATGATCTCTGATTCCAGCGCTTTTCCATTTTGGCATGTGTTGTCTAGAGTCTCGTTGAGCGCCTTCTGAGCGTCTTCTGCTGCGTTGATGTGATCGATCAGGTCGCTCATGCGCAGTTCCTTAGCCACTCGCTCTTTTTCTGCACTGTTCATTTCATGAGTCAAAGCATTAAACTCGTCCAGCTTCTTCACGCTGTTTTGCTGAGCTTCGAGTTTTTTAATTTTTGTCTGGATGTCGCCGATTTCCCCTTCATACAAGCGCTGGGTGACTTTCAGCTCGGAAATTTCATGGTCTTTAATGAGAAGTTGTTTCTGTAGATTGGTTTTG
>JBKEAL010000298.1:0-3239 GCA_047972195.1 Parachlamydiaceae bacterium | reverse complement strand
AAAATCCAACGAGTTGTCGGTATGGAAGGTTGTAAACAACTTTTAATGCCATCATGCAGAGAATGGCATCGTTTGAATATTGCTGAGGAGCTCCTATAAAGTTAGGATCTTTAGGTGGTTGGCATTTTTTAATAGCATCTTCGCTAATCCTAAGAGAAAGACTACCTCTTTTTTTCTGGGATTCGTTATACTGAGACCAGTTCCGGCCGTGGTATCGGGACATTGTAAGCTCTGTGTTGTGTTAGAAGAAGACAAGCTTACAATTTTTTTCGTTATTCACACTAAAATATTATCTGAAAGGAAAAAAATTTTAGGATAAGTCGACCGAAGGGAGACTTATCCTACAAGGCCGATCTGCGCTATAAATGATGCGATTATTTGTTTTATTGTATATAACATTAAGTTTTGTTAACAAAGGAAACGTATAAATGAATCGTTATTTACTGTCTTTGATTGTTTTGTTCTCATCTGCATCTTGTTTTGCAGATGCTTCATTAGAGCGAGTGGCACAGCTTTCAGGTGAAGTACTTCTAACTGAATCAGAATTTGACTTCAGCCATAGCTTGTGCAAGAAGTATCAAGCTGCAGCTAAATTCCAATCTCCAGAAGCTTCTCATTCCAGCTCAAGCAGGGTTGAAACTCATCTCGTGACATATGAGACAACTGCACTAGGTGTTAATTGTCATGTTGGCTGGTATACCGATGGGTTTATTGTAACATCACTAGATGGAACTGAAGAAGGAAAACAATGTGTTTTCGTGAATGGTTCCATAATCGGAATTTCATACGATGTAAAGATTCACAGAGACTTTTTTGAGCACAAATACACCTGGGGCAAAGTTTACTCTTATCCTTACAAGCAAGAAATTAAATACTATTAAGGTATCCTGACTCCTTACCTCGTCATTGATGAGGAAAGGAGCTCGAATCTGCCCTATTCAAAGGCAGCAATCAGGGTCTTTAGAGCAAAGATCATGCAGTGCGCCTAAGCGCTTCGCATGGACATAGGAGATTTAGAAAAATCTAGAGAATAAAACATGACTCTATAGTAGCAGATGCAGAAAATTCTGAGCAATAGAAATTGTTAGTGCATTTAATTTATTTATAGTGTATTATTTGTCGTTAATACTTTACATATAAAATGACAAATCCGATTGATTGCTTAAAAAGAACTATTGTTCAAACAGACGCTTTTCCAAAAAGGCTTAAAATTGAGATACCTGCGTCTTTTGCAGACATTTTAGAGAATGAATCCCTTGCTGTGGAACTTTTTACACATTCAAAACTCGTAAGCATTGGAGTTTTGGCTTCAGTAAATAGAAGAACATACGCTATTGCACAACTAGCCTTTCTACATAGAGCCCGAGCCTTCGGTTTTGTCGTACAAAATAGCGCGCAGGCTCTCTTTAAGTTACAAAGCGCGTACGAATGGTTTAGAATTGATTTTCCCTTAATCAATTCGCCTGAAGAGCGCATCTGCGTACACATCACTCAAAATTTGTCAGGGATATGCGCGTATTTGACACAATTGCATTTATATGCCAATCCCAATCATCCCGCTTTGGAGCTCCTGGAAGCGGAAAGTTCGTGGAAACGTGCAAGCGTAAAAGACAATGAGAGACCCTTAGCGGATGAGCTTAACGCAGTTGCTGCATTAAGGTTTGCGGCAAATCACGGAAGACCTAAATTGGTTCGATTGCTCTTGAAGCATCGAGCATGCCTTTTTCTCGATCTCTATTTTGAAAAGGTGATTACACATGAAAATCGCTGGGTGCCATGCTCTTTACAAGGTGCTGTCCTTGCCGGGGATTTTGATAGCGTGGGGCATCTCCTGGACCATCAGACTGAGCTGAACCATGCGAGCCTAAATCTGTTGCAACACGCGCTTGTATCCAGAGAATTGCGCTGTTATTATCCCGCAGCGCAGCTGAATCTATCCATGGTGCAGTTTCTCCTGGATAGGGAAGTGCCAATCAGAAGACCCGATGTCTATGTCGCTGTAGAGACAGGCTCCATCGAGGCTCTCACGTGTCTTATTACAAAGGGTACTAACTTTGACATTCCCACAGAAGCCCTATTTTGGCTCGCTTACCTTTCTACAGGTATCGATATTCCCTTCTACGAGATGTTTTTCTTCCTTATCAACCAGGGCGCCAATATCAACGGCACGCCAGAAGGATCGCCTTTAGGTATGGCCTGCGAAGTAGGCTCCCTGCCCCTGGTTCACTTCCTCATCCAACAAGGCGTTGACCTCACATTAACAGACGCAGAAGGAATGACCCCACTCATGTACGCCACCTACAACGGCCACCTAGAAATCGTCCAAGCCCTCCTAGCAAGCGGCGCAGACCCCAACCAGCGTAGACCCGGACATGACGGCACCCTCCTCCAAAACGCCCTCTCATTCGCCTGCTACACAGAAGAAAGCCACCGTGACGCCCCCCTGGATTTCCACACCCCCGACAGCAATAACCCCGCCCTCGTCCTCCTCCTCCTCCGCCACGGCGCCCACCCCACCCTCGACAACCCCACCCACAGCCCCCTCCACATGGCCCACGCCCACGGCCTCAAAGACATCGCCGCCATTCTAGAAAGGCATATCGCTTCAAGTCATTCGATAGAGTAGAGTACTATCTCTGAAGGGCTATTCGCCTTGGCATTTCTTGAGAGCCTCTTCATCAATATATAAGTCTCTTACAGCTATACCACGAGCTTTACTTAAACTTGAACTTGCCTATAGAGGCTTCATAACGAGATCACAACCTTAAAATAGAAGTCATCCTTTTTTAATTGATCATAAAGTGAACTTTTTTTAAAATCCTGCTCTCTTTGTCTTTGATGGACATGAGTAGCCATCCAGAAGGAGTTTTTCAATAAATTGGAACAAGAGGATATCATGCGCACTTTACTGCTAATTTTTTCAATTCTGCTTTTCTCGAATATTCAGGGCGTGGAGCTAGAAACGATCACCCAACTTTCCAATGATGTAAAGGCAAAAGTTTACCTGATGCCCGAGCAGATTCGTTTTGAGGAAGGGAAAATTTTAATCCAAATTAATGATAAGGAAGAGGAGGCTTGTCAACTCAACAGCGATGAATACGGCATTTTTGTGTACTACGTGACCTTGCCCCCTCTGATGAACCATTCGAAACTAGAGGTTTTGGTTTAGTCCTTTGATTTTCTCACACTCATACATTTCTATAGAGCCTAATCTATAGGAAACGCTTATTTTTCGAAGG
>JBKEAL010000265.1:0-4304 GCA_047972195.1 Parachlamydiaceae bacterium | reverse complement strand
CAAGCCATACATCAGCGCCGGGATGAGCATATTCGCTCATTACGATTTCTACGTTTAGATCCTTAATTCTATCGATAAATAGAGCCATTTGCTTTTTGTAAATGTCGTAAGCGTGCTGTTTCTCATTTGCAGGTATGGCTCCTAAAAATGCCCCTTGACCAAATCTGGAAAGAACTACGCGTTTAATCCCTTTGCCCTCAAACGCATGATCTATATTGTCTTTGAGCGCGCTTTCAATTGCAGCAAACAGGAATCGCATTTCCTGCTCATACTTTTCTTCATTTAGTTGTCCATTTTGTACATAATAGGCGTAATGAGGCTGCTTAGGACTATCTAAAGCAGGAGCTGGTACGGATAGGCAAGCGATTTCCTTTTTAGCATTGCCTCCGGGCGGCGACCACATATATGTCTCTGAATAAACTGTGGCGCTGTTTGGAAGATCTTTAAAGGATGTGCCATCTAATTTTTCTGCTTCTGCATCATTAAATACCCCTTTGCGATAGCCAAATAGAGCAAATAGCTTTTCTTCATCGTATTGGCCAGAACCCATTGCAATATTGGTTGGTTCTCTTTGAAATACAACCCTTAAGGCATCTTCATCCGCAAGTTGAGCCGCATTATAATAGACTCGAGCCGTTTGGGCATGTCGTCTATATTCATCAGATTGAACATACTCAATCAAATTGTTCTTGTTTGCCCTAGGTGAAAATTTAGGAACGTAAGTTTCTAAGACAGAAGACAATTCAACCTAAGATGACTCTGTTTCTGTGGAAGTAGAATGGACGGAGCCTGACTCTTCCACTGCTGATTTTGAAATTTCATTGAATACATCTGTAATTTTCTCAGCCTGAGCGTGATCCGACGGCATCGCGGTAATTTTCTTCCCGGCGGATACAAGATAAAAAATGGGGAGCACAAGAGTTATACAGCTCAATGCAAATAGGGCGACCCCCTTTGCTCTCTCCCGTTTAGAAATTTCTCCATTTTCACCCTCAATTGGAGTAAGGGGATGGCGCAAATGCTCAGGATTAGTGGCTAATTTAAATAAATCTTTTACATGTATTTCCATAGTAATACTCCAATAATTTAATTAAATAATACTGTATTTAGTTGTTATAGTTAATTTATTTAATACGCTTATTTAATGCGCTTAAATTTTTGGTGAAATTGTCTTGACAATGTGAAAAATACCTTGTAAATTCTAAAACAGATTTAGAAAATACAAGGTGAATTAGATGGAAAGACGTAAGTATCTAAAGCATATAGCGATGCAATTTCGCGTCCATCCAGCTTGTACTATTTTGGGCCCGCGTCAAGTTGGTAAGACAACCTTAGCAAAGATGTATCTTGAAGAGGTTAACCCAAAAAGCTACCAATTTTTCGATCTTGAAAATCCCTTGGATCTTGCTAGGTTAGAGAATCCCATGCTTACCATGTCAAAGCTTACAAATCAATTAATTATCATTGATGAAATACAAAGAGTTCCTGAAATATTTCCCATCCTTCGAGTTCTTATCGATGATAAAGAAAAGAATCAAAAATTTCTCATTTTAGGCAGTGCCTCCAGAGATCTGATCCGCCAGTCTTCGGAAACATTAGCAGGCAGAATAGGCTATATGGAACTCATGCCATTCTCCTTAGATGAAGTGGATCATGATCCTGACATCTTGTGGTTGCGCGGTGGGTTTCCTCTTTCCTATTTGGCTAAAAACGATGAAGACAGTTTATTGTGGCGTCAGGCTTATATCGCAACGTTTCTGGAAAGGGATATCCCAAATTTGGGCTTTCAGGTTCCTCCGCAACAGATGAGACGTTTTTGGCTAATGCTAGCGCACTATCATGGACAAATCTTTAATGCTAGCGAGTTAGGAAAATCTCTAGGCATTTCAGATCATATGGTGCGGAAATATCTAGATATTTTGGCAGGGACTTTCATGGTTCGGATTCTTCTTCCATGGTATGAAAATTTAGGAAAAAGACAAATTAAGTCCCCCAAGATATACTTTAGGGATAGCGGCCTTCTCAATGCATTGATGGGTCTTCAGTCTAAGGAAGCAATGAATGTATATCCTAAAATGGGATCTTATTGGGAAGGTTTTGCTTTAGAAGAAATTATCCGCCAGACTGAAGCCTCTTCGGAAGAGTGCTTCTTTTGGGGGACTCAATCCAAAGCAGAACTGGATTTACTCATTATGAAGGACGGCAAGCGGATTGGATATGAATTTAAATATGCAGATGCACCTAAAATCACTCCTTCAATGCGGATAGCATGTGACGATTTGAAGCTTGATCATCTCTATGTCATTTACCCAGGTCAAAAGACATTTTCTCTCACTGAAAAGATCACAGCTCGAGGCCTGTAGTTTTTTACTACAAATAATCAGCTGCCGGCTTTGATTTTGTCCCAGGCTTCTATGTAGAGGCGGTTAGCGGGGCCCAGGTCGTGGACGGTTTCCGACTTGTCCAGGACGGTTTGCGGGGGGAAGAGGACGGGGCTGTTGCGGAGATCGTCTGAGAGGAGGGCGTAGGCTTCCTTGTTGGGGAAGAGGAAGTGGGTGAAGGCGATGTTTTTGGCGGCGACGGTGGGTTCGAGTAGATAGTTCAGAAAATCGTAGGCGAGTTCGAGGTTGGGAGCGTTTGTGGGGATGGCGACGAAATCCATGGCGACGGCGGTGCCTTCGTTTGCGTATTGAAAGCCGACGTTGTTGTTTTCAGCCATGACTTGAAGTGTGTCGCCACTAAAAGCTTGTGAGATGACGTATTCGCCGCTGGCGATGCCGTTTTTGTATTGCTCGTTTTCGAATTTGGCGAGGTTGTGCTTCCAGGTGAGACAGAGAGAAACGGCTTGGTCAATTTCCTGGGGATTTGTGGTATTGATGCTAAATCCGAGGACCTGCAAGGCGGCGCCGATCACTTCGCGGTAATCGTTGAGCATTGTCATGCGGCCTTTAAGATCGGTACGAGCAAATTGCGTCCAGGAGGGATCGAAGTTTTTTACTTTGTCTTTTCTGTAGGCAATGCCTGTTGCGGATATGGCAAAGGGGATGCCAAACTGTAAGTCTTGCGCTGTGGTCAATTTTTCAAAGCGTGGGTCGAGATTTTGCAGATTATGAATTTTTGCAGCGTCGATCGATTGGATCATATTTTGGCTGTGTAGTACACCTAAGTAATACTGGCTGGGGAAGATCAGGTCGTAGCTGTTGGAGCCAAGCTTTAATTTTGCATACATCGATTCGTTGGAATCAAAAGTATCGATGCTTATGTTGCAGTTGTATTCCTTTTGGAATTGCTCAAGCACTTCCGGTGCAAGATAATCGCCCCAAGCAAAAAGATGTAAGGTGGGTTTAGAGCTGCTTTCACAGCTTGTTAAGCAGAGGACTAGCAGAGCAATGAGTATTTTCATGGGGATTTCTCCTTAGATAAGCTTTGTGTAATGCAAACGGCAATAAATGTCAGGGCTAAAATGATGGTGGAAAGTGCGTTGATGATGGGCGTTGAACCGAACTTCATCATGCTGTAAATGTAAATGGGCAATGTGGAGACGCCTTGTCCCGCTACGAAATAGGTGATCACGAAATCGTCAATGGATAAAGTGAAGGCAAGGAGAGCGCCAGCGGTAATGCCTGGAGCAAGCAAGTGGAGAAGAACGCGTCTTGTCACTGTCCAGGTGTTGGCTCCAAGGTCTCTTGCCGCTTCGACGACGGAAAAGTCAAAGCTTTGCAGCTTAGAGAGCATAACCATGGTGACATAGCTTATGCAAAAAGTGGTATGAGCGATGAAAATGGTAAACAGACTGAGCTTGATGTTAAGGGCCACAAAAAATAGGAGCAGGCTAATACCCATCAAGATGTCGGGGATGACTAATGGGGTATAAATCAGGCTGTAATGGACGCGTTGCAGTCCCGTTCTGTAGAAGTGCAAGGCAAATGCAGCTAGTGTTCCTAAAATCGACGAACAGATGGTTGCCGAAACGCTAATGATGAGGGAGTTTTTTAGGGCTGCCCACATCGCTTTTTCCTGCCAGAGCCGTTCGTACCACTTTAAGGAAAAGCCCGTCCAAATGCCACCAAAACGACTCTCGTTGAATGAGCTGATCACAAGCATGATGATAGGCAGATAGAGGAAAACTAGCACTAGCAACGTCATGATGAAGCAGAAGGGATTGCGTTTCATTCTCGGTTTCTGACCTCGCCTTCAAGTTTTCGCGTCCATGGTTTGATTTTAGAGATGAGGATCAAGGGGATCAGGATGGCGACAGCCAGCAGCGCAGACAAGGCGCTAGCTAGAGGCAAGTTTCTGTCGAT
>JBKEAL010000236.1:0-1042 GCA_047972195.1 Parachlamydiaceae bacterium | reverse complement strand
CAGATCCAAGTAAAACAATATTTGCTCCAGCTTTAATTATATCCTCTGCTGCCTCTAAAACAAGGTCTAAGCCTTTTTGTTCCGCAAGGCGAGAAACAATACCAATAATCGTGCGGGCGTTATAAACATCAATTCTAAAATGTTTTAAAAGAGCTTTTCGGTTTCGTTTTTTACCAATAATGCTGTCTAGACTGTAATTTTTTTCAATATGCGGATCTGTTTAAGAATCCCATTTTTCGGTATCAATACCGTTTAATATACCCGTTAGCTGGTCTGAGCGGCTAGATATTAATCCGTCAAGCCCCATACCAAATTCAGGCGTGGTGATTTCAGTGGCGTAAGTCGGGCTAACAGTTGATAAATGATTACTAAACCAAATACCAGCCTTCATGTAACTAATCTGACCATGAAACTCTAAACCATATACCGAAAATTGTTCGCTTGATATACCTAATCTTTCGCGGTTCCATGCCAGAAAATTCCCCTGATATTGCACATTATGAATAGTGTCGAGACTCGGTATATTTTTTCCGCCCCATTGATGGAGCAAAGCTGGCGTTAAACCCGTTTGCCAGTCATTACAATGGATAAGATCAGGGCGGAAGCCGATCATATCGCCCCCTAAACCCAAAAGGGCTCCTATGCGACTAAATAAAGCAAAACGCAGATCGTTATCGGGCCAATCTGTGCCTTGATTATCTAAATAGGGTCCCCCATCACGATCAAAAGCATCAGGGGCATCCAGCAAAAAAATATCCAAATCTTCCGTTGGGTGTTTAGCGGGTATAACCCAGCATTCGGTGTTTCCTAAAGGGTTGCCAAAGTAAATAGGCTTTTGCTTTTTACGAACAAGGTCTTTAGCTCCTCTATAAGCTGGCATAAAAAGCCGAACATCAATATCTTGCTTTTTAAGTGCGAGAGGAAGGCTGCCAGCTACATCAGCAAGACCGCCTGTCTTTATGATTGGAAAAGCCTCGGAGGCCATAAATAAAATGCGCAACGTTTTTACACCCCATAATTTATATTATCTAAAACAATATTC
>JBKEAL010000182.1:0-2999 GCA_047972195.1 Parachlamydiaceae bacterium | reverse complement strand
TAACCTGCGATTAGGCTACGAAGGCCACACCGTGTTTGATGGCATTGATGTACGCATTCCTGATGGCAAGTTTACCGTCATTGTCGGTCCTAATGGTTGCGGAAAATCGACCTTACTGCGTACGCTGTGCCGCTTGCTCAAACCCAAAGCCGGGCAGGTCTGCCTCGATGGGCACGACATTCATGGGCTTCCGACCAAAGCGCTGGCGCGCCAGTTAGGACTGTTGCCGCAAAGCGCTACGGCGCCTGATGGCATTCGTGTGGTTGATTTGGTGGCGCGCGGGCGTTATCCGCATCAGGAATTGTTTCGCCAATGGAGTCTGGGCGATGAACGCGCGGTGCGCGCGGCCATGCAGGTGACGGGCATTGACGCGCTGACCGAACGCCAAGTGGATGAACTTTCGGGCGGTCAACGTCAGCGGGTGTGGATTGCCATGGTGCTCGCGCAGCAAACACCGCTGCTGCTGCTCGATGAGCCGACGACGTATCTCGACATCGCTCATCAGATTGAGCTGCTGGAACTGTTTCGCGATCTCAACCGCAACAGCGGCCACACGCTGATCGCGGTGCTGCACGATCTCAATCAGGCGTGTCGTTATGCCGACCACATGATTGCGATGGCACATGGCAAAATCATCGCGGAAGGCAATCCGAGCGAGCTGATCAGCGCAGAACTGGTGCGTGACGTGTTTGGCTTGGAAAGCGTGATCATTGAAGATCCGGTCAGCCACACGCCGCTGGTGATTCCGCGGGGTCGCAAACGGCATGAATGAGTCCTTTCTCAGCGCGCCGATGCAACGTGAGGTGGGCGGGTATACGTTGCATTTGCGTCAGTTTGAGGCGGCACGTTATGCCTCGCACCAGCCGTCGTCACACGGGATAATGCCGTATGGATTAACGCTGCCAGAGGATTTACAGCGCGCGGTAGCAAAACGCCAAGTGGAATTTATCGCGGGCCGCGTTGCTGCGTGTGATGCGCTGCAAGCGGCTGGCGTTCCGCCGCAGATGCTGGCAGTGGGCGAACATCGCGCGCCGCGGTGGCCGCAAGGTGTGGTGGGCTCGATTTCACACAACGAAAACCTCGCGCTGGCGGTAGCGCAGCGGGTCGAGAGTGGCGCAGACGCGCTGCTGCTTGGCGTGGATGTGGAAAGCCGGATTGATGAGCGTTCACTGCCCGCCATTCAAAGCACGATTGCGACTGCGCAGGAAGCGGCCATTTTGGAACGGATATCTCTCAATGCCGCGCAGTGCGTCACCACGTTGTTTTCGGCCAAAGAGAGCTTATTCAAAGCGCTGTATTCTCGCGTGGGGCAATACCTTGATTTTCACGATTCGTGTTTGCTGACATGGGATGAAGCGAATGGGCGATTGACGCTGCATTTGGTGCAGCGCGCTGCGGAACTGGCTGGCGGCGCATGGGTGTTTGAGGTGCATTATCTCTGGGATGAACAGCGCGTCATCACACTGGCGCAATGCCACGCGTCATCCTGAGTGAAAACAAAGAAGCGAGCAGGGCGCTCGCTTCGATTTATTCTTAACTCACTCACTTTACCGCGCGGGTTGACTCGCGTCTCACCAATTCACCGCAGTAGGTTTGATGCTGCGGTGCCAGTTGTTGTTTGTTGGCGAGAGCAATCGTCAGTGCAACCGAGTCCTGAGTCAGTTTGGTGATAGGCAGAGAGACAGTTGACAGGCTCGGAATGGCATAAGCGGCGGCTGGTTCATTATCAATCCCAATCACCGACACATCGTGTGGCACCGACAGGCCCGCATCGTGCAGCGCCCGAATCGCACCAATCGCCATGTCATCGTTACAAGCAAAAATGGCGCTAAACGAGCAGCCATGCGCCAGCAATTCTTGCGCCGCCTGATAACCGCGCTCCAGCGTATTGTTGCCTTCGGCTACCCATTCGTTTTGACATTCAATGTGATGTCGAGTGAGCATATCCTGATAGACGCCAAAACGTAATCGGCCCGTTTCACTTTGCAGTGGCGAGGTGATACATGCGATGCGTTGATGGCCCAAATCCAGCAGATGCTGCATGGCAATGGTCGCCAACTGGCACTGATCAAGGCCAAAACTGGGAACAGAATCGATAGAGAGTTGGCGGTTGATCACCACTAAAGGGACGGCAATGGAGTGTTGCAGCTGATCGAGGTCATCCTGTGACAGATGACGGCTGTAGAGCATGATGGCGTCGCAGCGTTGGTTGGTCAGCGTCGCGACGGCTTCTCGTTCACCGTCTGCGGTATCTTTGCTGTTGACCACCAACAGCTTTTTGCCCGCCTGCTGCGCGCCTTGTTCGGCGTGATGCAGCACGCTGCCGAAATAGCTGCTTTGAAATTGTGGCAGGATGAGACCAATGGAGTGAGAAGTATTGGTGGCCAGCGCTTGTGCCAGTGCATTAGGCTGATAGCCCAGATCGCTCATCGCCTTCATCACGACCTGACGGGTGGCTTCTTTCACCTGCCCGCTGCCGTTCAAAACACGTGACACTGTCGCTTTCGATACACCTGCGGCTTTACTTACTTGATTGATTGTGGCGATCGCTGCTCCTTTATTAAAGGCTCCGGCGAGAGCATATTTCCCTGGACGGATGGCGTGTTTAGCGAACTTCTCCAGCAGATTGATACAGTTATCTGCTGGCCAGCCGGGTTACTGGCTTTCGCCGTTAGTCGCGATCACGTTCTGATACCAGAAAAAACTCTTCTTCTTCGAACGCGCCATGTCACCGCTGCCATCATCATGGCGGTTGACATAAATGAATCCGTAACGTTTTTTGTATTCGCCGGTGGTGAACGATACGCAGTCGATACAGCCCCAAGGAGTGTAACCCATCACCTCGACACCATCGTAACTAATGGCTTGTTTCACCGCATGAATGTGCGCGCTCAGGTAGTTGATGCGGTAGTCATCGTTGATGGTGCCATCGGGTTCCACCTGATCGACGGCACCAAGGCCATTTTCGACGATGAAGATCGGTTTTTGGTAACGCTCGT
>JBKEAL010000180.1:0-5244 GCA_047972195.1 Parachlamydiaceae bacterium | reverse complement strand
CTCGTCTTTGGTAAATTCATTAGGCAAAGGTTGCGCTCTGACCTTGTCCCAGAAATAGTAGAATCGATCTGTTTTATCGATCAAATTTTGGATAATGTCTGTTTCAGAGTATTTGAAGATTGTCTGTAAGCCTTTTGCCGCGATGCTTTTCCAGTCAGGGGTTTTTTCTGGTAATTTTACCATTGCTATCGCCTTTAGTTAGAGCGTAGCACGTCCTCTTATTCGCTTCTACTGAAATCTACTAATGAATGTCAAATTAGTAGATTTCATGCAAAAACCTACTAATTTGACATTCATTAGTAGATTTTGACATTGGAGAGGGCTTTATCGAATCTTAATGATTTTGTGTTATAATTCTTCCAATGACAGCTATAAATCGAGCCTTTAATAACTATTTTCATTTAATTCGACATCCCAAGGAAGCGGAACGCAAAAGGGACAAACTGTTAACGGCTATTGCCATTTTGTCGTGCATTACAGTTGTTGTGCCTGCGGTGATGGGGATTGGTTATGCTCTGGCTGGGCGGGTTAAGCGCGAGGTAGTTCCGCCTGCAGCGTTTAAAAATTTCGGGCTAGTCTGCTGGTTTACTGCCGGTGTGCAAACTCTCTTAGCTTCTCAGCATTTTAAGGAAATCATCAAAGAACCTCTAGTTCGTTGGACGAATCAACATGTATTTGATGTCGATGAAAATGGACGTTTTAGGCTTGGGTGGATCGATCGTGACGAGACGGACGGAGAATTTGAAGCGAGAAAGGCGTTGCAAGATGTTTTTGTCGATTTCTTCGACGTGGCGGAAGATAACGATTCTCAAGAGATGAATCGTGCGATAAGACAACTACATGGAAGTCTTTATGAAATGGTGGCATCGCACAAGTTAATCCGCGGCCGTAACCTTGGCTTTGCAAAGATTGGAACACCTAGCGATACAAGATTACTCTATGATTTATTGTATTACTTTACAGGGGAGGAATGCGCCAATAAGTTGATTCCCGTCAATTTTGATTCTAAGTTGCAAGAGGAGATTGAGGAATTTCTTGAACGGTATGAAAAAGCTCCAAAAATGCTTTTGATTCCTACAGCTAAAGCAAAGAAGAAGATGAATCTCGACTTTACTTTAGAGTTGTCTGACAAATTTGATCATGCAGTCTATCGACTCGTAGGCGTTACACAGTACGTTCCAGGTCATGCAATTGCCACTATCCTAAGAGAAGGTCAATGGTTTGTTTGCGATGATTCTAGAGTATCGCAATACCGTTCAGATACGATTCGTGTTGGTGGCGGAGACTGGTTGATCCTGGATCTTGTGCACCCGGATTGACAGATAAATTTCTAATTGGTATTATGAATGATATCATAGTGGTATTAACTAGAGGTATTACATGTCGACATCTAACTTTAATCTCAGAAATGTGGCTCCTCATGTGATGTCTTCTCTGAAAAAAGAAGCTGAGAAACAAAAAATCAGCGTCAATTCTCTAATTTTACTTATCGTGGAACAGGGCCTTGGAATCGCACATAAATCTCACAAAAATCTCTTTCACGACCTTGACTACTTAGCCGGCACCTGGAGTAAAGAAGATAAAAGAAGCTTCGATGATCGCATCAAATCTTTTGAGAACATCGATAAGGATCTTTGGTCATGAGACCTGTACTGTTTGACACCAACGCTTACGCTGCCTTTAAAAGAAATGAGCTAGCGATCGTTGAAATTGTCCAGCTGGCAGAATCGATTGTGATCAGCCCTATTGTGATAGGAGAACTGCTTGCAGGGTTTGATGGAGGCAGTAAAGCTCAGCATAATAAACGGGAATTGCAGCAGTTTTTGGAATCATCTAGAATCACCATTTGTCCGATTACTTTGGATACCTCTCACTTTTTTTCACAGATCTTTTGCGCTCTCAAAAGTAAAGGAAAGCCTATTCCTACCAATGATATATGGATCGCATCGCAGGCGCTAGAGCATGGGTGCGTTGTGTGCACCCACGATAAGCATTTTAGCTTTATTGATGGTTTAATTTCAGGCAGCGCTGTTGTAGACCTGTTTGTTTAATTAATTTTAATTTATAATAATCGTGTATGAATTCAATAAAAAACGCTTGTAATAACTACTTCCATTTGATTCGCCATCCTGATGAGGCGGAGAGAAAAAGAGATAAGCTGCTGACAGCTGCTGCTATTTTGTCGTGCATCACGATAGTAGTGCCTGTAGCTATGGGTCTTGGGTATTTAGTTGGGCGGATCAAGCAGAGAGCGGAAGATCCTAAGCTCTCTGCGGTTGCAAATCTGGTTGGATTTAAGAACTATGGGAATTCTTGTTGGTTGACTTCAGCCATGCAGGTTCTTTTAGCCTCCCGGTATTTTGAGGAAATAGTACGTCAGCCTTTAGTACAGTGGAAGGATATAAATGTATTTGATCGAGATGAACATGGGAATGTGAGACGGGGGTGGATTACTCGCGATGAAACAGAAGGCGAGTTTGGTACAAGGCAAGAGATACAAAAGGCTTTGATAGAATTTTTGGATGAATTCAAGTCGCAAAACCGGAAGAGAATGCAGGGTGCGATGGTGGATTTCCATAAACGCATGCTTCAGATTGTCGAGAATGGCGAATTTGCACAAGGGCGTCCGCAATTCTATGAAATAGGGAAAATGGGCTTTTCGAGTGAACTGTTTGAAATCATCGAGAATGTGTTTGGAGAGGATTTCAGATTTTTCCCAAATGATCTATTTTTGCATGAATCAGAAGACTCCTTTTCAGAAGCTGCCATTAGCCCAAAAATGTTGTTCATCCCTTTTAATGAGTCGAAGAAGGGATTTTCATTGGATACCACTTATGATCTGTCTCAACATCTAGTTGAGGGAGAATTTAGACTCGTGGGCATCAGAAGAAAATATTCTAAAAACCATGCGACAGCATTGGTTCTTAAGAGCGGAAAATGGTTTCATTGCAACGATGGTTCAGTCACAAAATATCAGTCGAAATCTATTGATGTGAAGGCTGGGGATATTTTGATTCTAGAGAAAGAGGTCGACGAAAAGGCGTAGAGCGAGAAAGACGCCTGCAGGCTCGGGAACCAGCGCTAGCGTAGGGAAGTAGAATATGCACCTCCACCTATAGGATTTAAGAATTATGGTAATGCCTGCTGGTTTACTTCCGCTATTCAAGTTCTTTTAGCTTCCAGAAATTTTGAAGCAGTTTAAGGAGCGTTTTGGTTTAATGCTTTATACACATTCGAGGTAAAACATGAACCCTTTATTCACCCCCATTAAGTTGGGCTCTCTCATTCTGAACGATCGTATCGTGATGGCTCCGATGACCAGGAGCAAATCTCCGGGTCATGTACCTGGCAAGGATGTAGCTGAATACTATGGGCGCAGAGCTGCGGGATTGGTCGGGTTGATCATCACGGAGGGCACTGCAGTAGGTCATAAAGCAGCTCATGGATATCCCGATGTGCCTAACATTTGGGGCAAAGAGGCTTTGGAAGGTTGGAGCCGGGTGGTTCAGGCGGTGCATCAGGCGGGAGGGAAGATTTTTCCTCAGCTCTGGCATGTGGGCAGCGTCCGCCAAACCCACCAATGTTCCAATGATGGTGTGGACAATCCTCAAGCGGTCTGCACTTGTGAAACAAAAGTTCCTGGGTATGCGCCTTCTGCGGTTCGCCATCCCTATTTGAATGAAGGAGAGGTGCCGCATGTGATGTCCCTTCAGGACATCGTGGACGTCATTGAAGCCTTTGCGCAAGCGGCTTCGGATGCAAGGGCAATCGGTTTTGATGGCGTAGAAATTCATGGCGCTCACGGATATCTGATCGACCAGTTTTTCTGGGATCGGACGAACCAACGCACAGATCTCTATGGAGGCAAAACTTTAGCGGAACGGACGCGGTTTGCCGTTGATATCGTCAAAGCGATTCGGGCAAAAGTGGGCCCCAATTTTCCGATCGGCTTCCGTTTTTCTCAATGGAAACTAGGCGACTATAGCGCCAAGATGGCACACACGCCTCAAGAACTTGAAGCCTTCCTCTCTCCATTGGTTGAAGCAGGCGTCGATCTCTTCCACTGCAGCACCAGAAGGTACTGGGAGCCTGAGTTTGAGGGGTCTTCCTTGAATTTGGCCGGGTGGACGAAGAAATTAACCGGCAAACCGACCATCACGGTGGGCTCAGTGGGGCTGGATGAAGATTTTATTCACAGCTTCTCAGGCAACGTGGCGCAAAGTTCTCAGGAGCACTGGGACTATCTGATTCAGGGACTGCAGAACGACGATTTCTCTCTTGTTGCGATCGGCAGAGCGCTCTTAGGAGATCCTAACTGGGTAAAAAAGATCCAGGAAGAGAAGTTTGGGGAGATTAAACCCTTCTCCCCAGAGGCTCTTTCTGTTCTTTACTAACTGATGAAGATCATCTGAGTGCTCAAAACCCTTTTCATGAGTTGATCGCATTGAGCGATCTTTAAAGTCTCTTCGTATAGCTGTCGGAGGCATTGATCTAAAATGGGTTCCAGCTGAATTTGCCTAGATTTCAGCTCTTGTAGATAGACATGAAAGGCTTGAGGGTCTAATGTCTGGGCTGCTCGAGTGTAGTTTTGATCGTTGTCAAATAAAAGTGGTTGCTCTCCGACCCACATGCGGATCAGGTTGAGAAGAAAACGGGCTGTCCGGCCATCGCTTTCCCAGTAAGGGTGGATGTCGATCAGCTTTTGATGTGCCCAGGAGCACAGGCTGTCTAACTCTTCGTTAGCTTGCACTTTGGCGCAAAAATCTTGAGCAAATTGGGTCATGGCTCCAGGGACGATTTCAAAGGAAGGCGTACAGCCCATGAGCCCTTTTAAAAGCTCCTTTTCGGCATCGGTAAAGGAGGGGGCTTCGCGATTTTTCGCAAAAGCTGCTTTCCACACTTTGGTACGAGTCGTTGTAGTCCATAGTTTCTTCTGATCTGCAGTCGCTTTTCCTAAGATGTACTGATCCACTTGGGAGAAAGTGGCTTTTGTTCTCTCTTTAGGCATCTGGGCAGAATATATGTAGCTATTGGTTGCTCGATATACGATCCCCTGAAATTGCAGCTGGTTCATGCAAAGATTGATGCGGTTGATGATGTCCAGGAACTCACCCGGCTGTAATCATACTTTTACGCATAAGTTTTTTTGACAAAAATCCAAATGCTTTATTCTTTTGATTTTTACTTTCGAAGTGGAGCAAGAAATGACTAGCGAATGGGTTATACAGGAGTTGTGTGGAATTG
>JBKEAL010000178.1:0-8582 GCA_047972195.1 Parachlamydiaceae bacterium | reverse complement strand
CAATTCCACACAACTCCTGTATAACCCATTCGCTAGTCATTTCTTGCTCCACTTCGAAAGTAAAAATCAAAAGAATAAAGCATTTGGATTTTTGTCAAAAAAACTTATGCGTAAAAGTATGGACGCAGAGAGATGAAGAATATCGGAACTTCCTCTTGCGCCTCCCCGTCTCCGCCTCTGCGTTGAAAAATTCGAGAATTTTCTGAATATAACTTAAAAGAAACTGATCAATAGCGAGATGAACTGACGTACATTCTCGGGATTTCGGTTAAGAAACGGCTGGGGCGTTGGAAGCGCGATGTGCCGAAAAGGTAGCGCATGCGGCAATAGGAGAGTGTTAGGCGGTCTTTGGCGCGGGTCATGGCGACATAGCAGAGCCTGCGCTCCTCTTCTAGTTTGAGATCGTCTTCGCGGGAGTTGACGTGAGGGAAGAGGTCTTCCTCCATACCGGCCAGGAAGGCGGCGTAGAATTCGAGTCCTTTGCTGTTGTGGACGGTCATCAAACTCACTCTTTCCTGATTTGGATCGATCTCTTCGATAGAGGCCTTTAAGGAGAGTTCTTCGAAAAACTTGACGAGATCGCCCCGCTCCTCTAAATCCCACTCAACCGCCTTTGAGACGAGTTCCTCGACGTTTTCCTTTTTATCCTGGTACGTTTCCTTGTCTTCTTTTAGAAGGTCGAAATAGGTGCTTTCTGCAATCACTTCGCGGATCAGGTCGGCCACTCCGCCAGATTCTTTCAGTGTACGTAAACGATCCACAATGCCTGTCAAGCGCATCAAGGCGTTCTTTGAACGGGCTGGAAGGGAGATCGGATTTTGCAAAGGGACTCCGTCAACCAACGCTTTGCAGTATCTATAGAGCGGCATCATCTCCTGCTCGGCTCCTGCGAAAATCTTGGCTTGAGAGGCTTTTCCCAACCCCATTTTCAGCAGATTGACGACGCGTTCAAAAGCCAATGGATCGTGGTCTGAGAGAAGCAATCTTAAAAAAGCGAGAATGTCTTTGATCTCTTTTCTTTGGTAAAAGGAAATGCCTCCCACAACGACATAAGGAATGCCTCGTGACAATAAATAATCTTCAAAGGCGCGCGACTGTGCATTTGTTCTATACAGCACGGCAATCTCGTCATAAGACACGCCTTTGCGCTTCAAATCTGCGATATCTGAGGTGACTAAGAACGCTTCCTCTTTTTCATTGGAAGCGCCAATTTCTTTGATTTTTGCACCTGCCGGCCGTTTGCTCCATAGATTCTTTTCGTAACGCGTTTCATTGTTAGCAATCAAAGCGTTAGCCGCTTCCAAGATCAGGGGCTGGCTTCGATAATTTTCTTCGAGGAAGATTGTCTCTACTTCGGGGTACTTGGCCTTAAAGTTCATGATATTGGAGATATTGGCTCCTCTCCAAGAGTAGATCGACTGGTCGGGATCGCCTACGACAAAGAGGTTTCTTTTACTTCCGGCAAGGAGGTTGATCAACTCGTCCTGTAAACTGTTAGTGTCTTGATACTCATCGACTAAGAGATGCGAATAGCGCACTTGATAGAGCTCCAAAATCGAGGGGTGCTCCCTAAAGATTTTTAGTGGAAGCAAGAGGAGATCATCGAAATCCACGGCATTGCAGCGCTTGAGCTCTTCGTTGTAGAGTCTAGTAAGCTTCTCCTCGAATTCGTCTCGGATTCTGCCTCCATTTTTAGCATGAGAGATCATCTGCCGGTACTTCTTCTTCTCTCCCTTTCCTTCCTGTACGTTCATCTTTTCCAGGCACTGCTTGATCACTTTTTCTGCATCGTCTTCGTCGTAAATGAGGAAGTTTTGTGTGTATCCGAGTGCATGGATCGATTCCCTGAGCACGCGGGCGCCTAGGCGGTGGAAAGTGGAAACCCAAACATCGCAGGAGGTGATTTTATGCACGCGTTCCCGCATCTCTTTGGCCGCCTTATTCGTAAATGTCAGGCCCAGGATCGAAGAAGACGAAATGCCCGAACGAATCAAGGCGACGATGCGCTCCACTACGACGCGCGTCTTGCCGGAGCCTGCGCCGGCCAATACCAATACGGGTCCGTTTAAGATCGAGACCGCTTTTTTTTGATCTTCATTTAACATTCCTGCAAGTATACCGTTTTTCAGTAAGAAAAAGAATTCAAAAAATACTATGATAGAAGGATGCAACCAAACCTGCCGGGTTACGCTACCTTCCGTGAAGTCAGCCATGATAAGCAGCATGCTATCTACCGCGGTTTAAGGGAGAAGGACCAACAGCCTGTCCTGATCAAGACGTTTACCTCCAACCGTCCCCGCATTGAAGATCTGGCGCGCTTAAAGAACGAATATGATCTCCTCAAAAAACTCGACCTGCCGATCCTGGTCAAGGCGCTCAACCTGATTGAAAGCCAAAACAATTACTTTTTAATTCTGGAAGATATCGGCGGTGTCACTCTCGAGAAGCATCTTCGACTAAAAACTCTAAATCTCGATGAAAAACTTAAGTTAGCGATTCAAATTACGGAAGCTCTGGGTGAGCTGCAGCTTCACGATATCATTCATAGAGACATCCAGCCGGGGAATATTATCATCCTTGACAATGGAAAGATTAAGTTAACCGGATTTGATTACGCCACAAAGAGACCGAAAGAACGCCTGTCGTTGAAAAGCCCAAACCTTTTGGAAGGCACTCTTGCCTACATTTCTCCCGAACAAACGGGAAGAATGAACCATGAGGTGGATTACAGGACAGACTTTTACTCTTTGGGAGTCGTATTCTACAAGATTTTTACAGGTGACGTACCCTTCAAGAGCTTTGACGACATGGAGCTCGTGTATTCACACATAGCAAAAACAGCTCAATCTCCGCATGAAACCAATCCGGAGGTTCCCGAACAGGTCTCCCGTATCATCATGAAGCTTCTGTCTAAAAAAGCAGAAGACCGCTATAGCAGTAGCTCCAGCTTGATTCAGGACTTAAAGCAATGCGATGAAGAGCTTTTACAGAATGGAAGCATCTCTCTATTTCCTCTAGCTGAGAAAGATTTTTACCACAAATTGCAGATTTCGCAGAAGATATATGGCCGGGAAAAGCAGATCGAAAAAATCATGGGGGCTTTCCAAGCGGTTTGCGAAGGCTCAACTGAACTGTTTCTGCTCTCCGGATATCCCGGAATTGGAAAAACATCTATTGTAAACGAAATCCAGAGACCCATTCTTGAAAGGCGAGGTTTTTTCGTTCGGGGCAAGTTCGATCAATACAAAGCCAATATCCCCTATAGTGCCTTTATCGAGGCCTTCCAAGATCTGATCCAGCAAGTGCTCACCGAAAACGACGATACGATCACCATGTGGCGAGAGAGGATTAAAGCAGCCTTAGGGATTAATGCCAACGTAATCATGGACATGATTCCGGAGCTGCGCTACATCATCGGAGAGATCCCTCCTACTCCCGGATTTGACGAACAGGAAGCGCAAAACAGATTTAACTTTTTCTTCCAACGATTTATTTCTCTATATGCTTCCAAAGAGTCGCCGTTAATCATCTTCCTCGACGATCTTCAATGGGTGGATTCCGCTTCGCTTCAACTATTCGAACTGATTCTGACCACATTGAAAACAGAGGGACTATTCCTCATTGGCGCGTACAGAAGCAATGAAGTCACACCGCTACATCCTCTAATCACAGCAACAGAAAGAATCAAGCGAAGCGGCGGTAAAATCGAAGAAGTGGAAGTCGTTCCTCTGACTAAGCACGACTCTCTAAGGTTGATCTCCGACTCCCTACATTTGACTGAAGAGGCATGTAAACCACTTTGTGCAGTCGTTTATGAAAAGACGCGTGGCAATCCCTTCTTCATCAACCAGTTCCTCACATACCTTTATGAAGAAGACCTTCTCTATGTCGATAAAGATAGCAATATGTGGTCATGGAATCTGGAAAAAATCCACGAACTGGAAGTATCCGACAATGTCGTAGAACTACTGATTCTAAAACTGAAGAAATGCTCTCATGAAGCTCAGGAAGTGCTGGAGATCGCCGCCTGCATCGGAAACAACTTCGACGTTCGGCTGATTGCAAAAATCATGGAACAACCCCTGAATTTCGTCTCCACGAAACTACTGGAACCGATCCAGGAAGGGCTGATCCTGCCTAGTGACGAACTGCAAAGCTTTTTATGGATCGATCCTGAAGAGTATAAGAATAATCACCAAGCGACGAAATCTCCCTCTCAAGCCTTTCACTTCCTCCACGATAAGGTACAGCAAGCTGCCTATCAGCTGATGGACCATGAGAAGAGAAAGAGAACCCACTACAAAATTGGCTTGGTACTGCTTAAAAAACACAAAGACGAGCAGCTGGAAGACCATATTTTCGAAGTAATGGCGCAGCTCAACCATGCAGCGGATCTCATCGTCGAGACCAAAGAGAGAGAAGATTACGCCAAAATGAATCTGATGGCTGCCGAAAAAGCGATGAGGACTGTAGCATATGCCACGGCATTAGACTTCATCAAAGTGGGCATAGCATTTCTTCCCAAAGAACATTTTGAAAAGCATTACGACCTAACCAAAGAACTTTATTTATATGCTGCCGAAGCCAATTATCTTCTCTTTAATTTCGACGAAGCCTCAAGGCTTTTCGAACAAATCCTTCAGTTTGCACGATCAGATAAGGAAAAGATTTCCGTTTGCACGTTGAAGGTAAAACTGTATATCAGTTCTGCCAACTATAAGGAAGCGATCAAATGGGCTAGAACCGGCTTAAAATTGCTAAACATCGATATACCGCAATCGCATCTCAAGCTCCACGTCATCAAACAATTTATCATTCTTAAATTCAACCTGCTTGGAAAAGAAATTGAGAACCTCGCATCACTCCCCATTATCCAGGATGAGTCTGAAATACAGATCATGAAGCTTCTCTACCTCCTCGTCACGCCAGCCTACTTAACTAGCAAAGATTTTTTCGCATTCGTCGTTTTGAAGGGGCTGAACATGACCTTGAAGTATGGTAATGCCCCGATGACATCTTATCTCTACGCTAGCTACGGTATCATTCTAAACGCAATATTTGAAGACTTTAAGGGATCATTTGACTACGGAAAGCTTGCTTTGGAGCTGACACAAAAGTTTGAAAACCATGAATACGTCCCCGCTACAAAGTTCTTAGTTGGTACCTTTTTGAATCCAACTCAGCGACATCTCCGCACTTCGATCGACATTCTTCAAACAGGCTATGAACTGGGCACAAGCAGAGGAGACTTTATCAGCGCCGTATTCTGCCAAGGGATGATGGTGACGGATAAATACCTGACTGCCTTTAACATTGAAACCCTGATGAAAGAGATTAATGAGTGCTTGGAGTACGTTTCCCGCATCAAATCGCACAACCGCGGCTATGTATTTAATGCATTGAAGCAAGCCTCTCTTGCGCTTCAGGGAAAAACGTACAACCCCTCCACGATGCAGTCCGATGACTTTAATGAAGAAGCTTTTTTCCAAATGCTGCGCGACAACAACTTTTTGATCACGCTTTACTTCTCGTACACCTTCAAGATGCAAATTTGCTATCTGTTTGAAAACTACGAATTGGCCATTGAGATCGGCAAGAAAACGGACGAGTTGACCTTCTGCGTCATGGGTCAACCGATGCGCTTGGAGAACGACTTCTACTATGGGTTGTCCCTAGCTGCTAATTACGTTCTGAAAGACCGCTCCACACAAAAAGCGTATCGAAAAAAATTGAGCAAGCTTCTCAAAAGATTGCGCACCTGGGCAAAAGCTGTTCCGGAGAACTACTGGCACAAGTACTTGACACTCCGAGCAGAAGTGGCCCGTATCGATGGCGACAAGGAACTTGCCGTTGAGTGCTACGACGAGGCGATAAGCTCTGCCAAAACTAACACATATGCCCAAAACGAAGGGATCGCTTGCGAACTCTTTGCAAAGTTCTATCTGTCTCAAAACCGCTCTCATATTGCCAAGCAGTATCTGATCGATGCGCATTATGCTTTCTACCTATGGGGCGCTACGGCAAAAATGGAGCAAATTGCTGTAAAATATAAAGACATCTTACAGTACTATAACCCGAACGAATTCAAACAGTACAAGATCGCCAATGGCTATGAGAATCTTATGGAATCCACACAAGGTGAAAATGCTCTCGACTTAATGGCTGTTGTCAAAGCAACGCAAACTCTTTCCGGAGAGATCGTCTTAAACAGGTTGATCGACCAGCTAATGCATATTGTGGTTGAGATCGCCGGAGCGCAAAAAGGGGCTTTAATCTTAGAAAAAAACAACGCTTTGATATTCGAAGCAGAATACGATCCGGAACTATCAGAAAATACAATCCGCTCGGAAGTGCAATTTAAAGAGAAGAAAGAGCGCATTCCAATATCCGTCGTAAACTACGTACTGAGAACAAAAGAATCGATTGTAATCGATGAAGCCACACTGCACCCGCTCTTTGCAAACGACACTTACATAGTGAAAAACCGCGTGCAATCAATCTTGTGCATCCCGCTTGAACACCAAGGGAAAATGATCGGATTGCTTTATCTCGAAAACAACCTCACCACACGCGCCTTTACACCTACTCACGAAGAAGTTCTAAAACTTCTTACAGCTCAAATCGCCACTTCAATTGAAAACTCTCTGCTCTACTCCCAACAGACCGAACTCTCCAATGAATTAAAGATCTCCAACGAAAAACTTGAAGATTATAGCCATAACCTGGAAAACAGAGTCTACAACAGAACAAAAGAACTTAACGAAAAGAACAAGCAGCTGGAAGAAACGCTTCAGCAGATCAAGGAAATGCAGAAAAAGCTGATCCAGCAAGAGAAGCTAGTTTCAATGGCCAGCGTGACGAAAAATATCGCTTCGGAAGTAAGAAACCCCCTCAACTACATCAACAATTTTGCAACGCTTAGCGAGTCTCTGCTGCAAGAGATCAAGAAATCATTGCCTCAAGGAATGGATGAAGAACAGATTCAGCTGATGGAGACCAATCTGCAAAAAATCAATGAGCATAGCAAAAAGGCAGATGAAATCATCACATCCATGTTACAGCAAGGCCAAGACAAGGAGACCTTAAGAGAGTTAACAGACATAAACAAGCTGATCCGTGACTATGCTGATCTAGTGTATTACAACTATTACAAAAAGGATCCCCTCTTCTCTCTTACTATTGAAACCGATTATGATCCAACTATTGGAAAAATCGAGGCAATGCCGCAAAACCTTGGTAGAGTGTTCTACAACATCATCGACAACGCTTGCTATGCCACAGATCTCAAGAAAAAAGAAGTGGGAGGCAACTATTCGCCTGTGGTCTCAATCCGCACAATCAACAGCGACGATAAAGTGACCATTATCGTTCGAGATAACGGAATAGGCATACCTCCCGAGATTTTAGCGCGTATCTTTTCTCCATTCTTGACAACGAAACCCTCGGGCAAAGGTGCAGGTATGGGGTTATCCATCAGCTACGACATCATTTGCCAAGACCACGGCGGAAGCATTGACATCAAGAGCGATGAGGGCGAATATTGCGAGGTCACAATCACTCTTCCCAAATACAAAGAAGGGTCGATCACACCAATTTCTGTTACTTCAACTTTCTCAAAGCCAGCAGAGTGATATCGTCTGATTGCTCTCGATCCTTTGCAAATGATTTAAGAGCTGTGACAATTTGATTAAGTAGTTCTTTTAAAGAAAGCTGGTAAGATTGCGAAAGAAACTCTTCCAGCCTGGATTCCTGATACAGTTCGCCTTGAAGATCCATGGCTTCCGTTACACCATCCGTATACAGCAGCAACGTGTCACCCGGATTAAGCAAAAGCTCCTTTTTTTCAAAAAATGAACTTTCTTTAGCCACTCCAAGCGCAATGCCTTCACAACGACCGATCTGCTTTAATTCGCCTTTAGCGGATATATAGTAGGGAGGATTGTGCCCTGCGTTACAATATTCGATGAGTCCGCTGTCTGTGTTGTAAATTGCATAAAACGCCGTGACGAACATCGAAGAGTCGTTTTCCAAAAGAATTAACTCATTCAACTGCTGAAAACATTGCACAGGAGATTTCGTCTTTTGCCCTAATGCTCGCAAAAGACCTCGCGTCATGGTCATGAATAGCGCAGCCGGCACTCCCTTGCCCGATACATCGGCAATCGTAAAAGCAAGCCTTGTTTCATCAATGGCGAAAAAGTCGAAAAAGTCGCCTCCCACGCGTTTAGCAGGCAGCATAGCTCCGTAAATTTCAAATGAATCATCTTTGGGGAAAGGTTTAAAATCATGAGGTAATATGGAGTTTTGGATGCTTTTTGCAACATCGAGTTCCTTTTCAATGTCAAACAATTTGGACTGAGTTTCCTCTGCTTCTTTGACGCGCTTTAATTCTTCCACCGTTTTCATTAAGGCAATATCGAGATCTTTTAAGTTGATCGGACGCGTGATAAAGTCGAAGGCCCCTTTGTTCATCGCCATACGGATGCTTTCAATATCTCCAATCGGGGTGATGACTACTGTTTTAATCACTCGCTTCATCTCTTGAATTGCAGACAAAAGGTCTTTTTTGTCATCAACCATGG
>JBKEAL010000177.1:0-15656 GCA_047972195.1 Parachlamydiaceae bacterium | reverse complement strand
CAATTCCACACAACTCCTGTATAACCCATTCGCTAGTCATTTCTTGCTCCACTTCGAAAGTAAAAATCAAAAGAATAAAGCATTTGGATTTTTGTCAAAAAAACTTATGCGTAAAAGTATGTCTCCGCCTCTGCGTTGAATTCTTTGCTATAGGGCGGTTTCGAGGGCGTCGACGTCGAGTTCGCAAATTTGCTTTAGGTTGCGGTTGATTTTGGCGATGTCCCAGTCCCACCAGGCGATGGCAAGGAGCCTTTGGATGGTGGCGTCGTCGAAGCGCATTTTGACGACTCGGGCGGGGTTGCCTGCGACGATGGCGTAGGGAGGCACGTCCTTCTTTACGACGGAGCGAGCGGCGATGATGGCACCGGATCCGATGGTGACGCCGTTCATGATGAGGGTGTCGTAACCGAACCAGACGTCGTGGCCTACGATGATGTCTCCTTTAACAGGAAGAGACATGAGGTCGAATGCTTCTTCCCAGCCATTGCCGAAGATGGGGAAGGGATAGGTGCTGATGCCGTCCAGCTTGTGGTCGCCGGTCATGAGGAATTTGGTTTCTGCGGCGATAGCGCAAAACTTTCCAAAGACCAGCTTGACGGCTTCGTAGTTGTAGTTATAGAGCACGTTATTTGTTTCAAAGTCCAGAGGGCCATTTTTTCGGTCGTCAAAGTAGGTGTAGTCGCCTACGTGGATGTTGGGAGCAGTGATGATGTTCTTAAGAAACACCAGTTTATCATCGTCTTTTCTCGGATACTTTGTATCTGGGCTAGGTCCTTTCATAGGGAATCCTTAAGATAGGGTTTTTCTGCCGATTAAGTGGCCATCTTCTTGATGTACGCGGATCGCAAAGGGGAACCTGTTGACTTGCGTGGCGAGTTGAATGTCGTAGGTGCCATCTGGATAGGAATTAGGGCCGATTTGCATCCGCTCAGCGCAGTAGCTGCTACGCACTCTTTCAAGCAGGGGTTCAAGCTCGACAGGCTGACCTAATAGTTTCTGTTTCAGGTATTCTGCCAGGGCGAGATCTTCGTCGCCGTTGTTTCTTCCTGTAGCGATGATCGTGACGTCGGTGGGGTTTAAAGCGCGGACTTGCTCCACTGTTGCATCGGCAATCACAAAACTCGTAGCAAAGATATGTTCAGCGTGGCTGCAGCCAACTACGCCTTGAGTGCCCGAGGTGGTCCTTTGAACCAGGGTTTTGCCTCCCACATCTCCTGTGTGCAGCTGGTGAGGAGAGTTGCCAAACTGGAAGCCTTCAATGGGGACTCCCTGAATCTCTCCCATCAGCATCAGAGAAGGGTCCGCTTTCTGTCTTTTAAATGCTTCCTCAATGGAGGAGACAAAGTGGATCTCCTTGGCACCTGCATCAAAGGCAAAGGCTGCAGTCGTAAAGGCGCGCAGTACGTCAATCACGATGCAGACACCTTTGGCTTCAGGAAATATGTGGCCGTGTAAGATCTCAATATTCATTTTTTAATCCTGTAAAGTGCATGTAGAGAGAGCGGGTGGTCCTTGGGTAGAAATGGATGGGCAAAGTCCTCTTCATGTTTCATGCCGATCTTTTCCATCACATTTCGCGAGCGTTGGTTCCCAACAGTCGTGAAAGAAACGATTTCATCAAGCCCAAGTTCATTAAACCCATATGCTAAAGCGGCCTTGGCGCCTTCCGAAGCGTAGCCTTTGCCCCAATGTTCATGAGCTAAACGCCACCCGATCTCTACAGCGGGCGTGAATCCTGCTTCAAAGGTCACGTGCTTGATGCCGATCATGCCGATAAATTGATGAGAATCTTTCAGCTCAACGGCCCAAAAGCCGAAGTTATACTGGTCAATGTGGCTGCAGATGCGTTCATATTCCTGTTTCGATTCTTCCCAGGTTTTAACCGAAGGGAAGCATTCCATGACGCGCGGGTCAGCGTTCAAGGCAGCAAAAGGCTCCAGGTCATCTTCTCGCCATGGGCGGAGGATGAGCCTATCAGTCGTTATAATGGTAGGTTTCATAAAAATTGTGGGGGTTGCAGCGCAATTATACTTAAGTATTAAGTTTATTACAATAATTCAGATGTTTTTGGTAAAAAGCAGCGTCTCGTGAATTCCAGGTTCCTATCTTGACTGTAAATCCAATCGATGCGATGGCTTTGCTAAGTTTGAGAAGAGGAAGAATTTTCTGATAATCCGGGACGGGACGGATGGAAGCGTATCCTTCTAAAAATGGGGCGTTGCACAGCTGGTTTTCTTCTAAGGCACAAAAATCTTCTTCTGCAAAACCTGATCGAGAGGAAGCCCAATCGATGATGCCTTGGATTCGGCCTTGATGAACAAAGATATTTCCTGGACGGAAGTCTCGATGGATGAGGCAGGGGCCATCCACTTGGTGATGCTGTTCGATCAACTTATGGAAATGGTCTTTGCACTTTTTTAGTAATTCGGGAGGAAGATGTCCTGAACATTCGGATAGTCCCTCTTCAAATTTTGCTGTAAAGGGAGTGAAGGGGTCTGAGGAAAGAGTGTCTGCTTCAGTGGGATCGCCAAAAAGTTCCATTTTTATTTGATGGAGTGTGGCTAAAATGGTCCCCAGTTCAAAGGCTACAGATTTAGTGAAATCTGCATGGCTCATGAGATGGCCTGGTAGTTTTTCCATAAGCAAGGCATGGGAATAGTCTTCTTGAAGAACACGGGGCACTGGAATGACGTCTTGGAGCCGTTTTAAAAAATAGCTTTCTCTTTGGTAGTCTTTAGGGCGTTCGGAGTATTTTAAAATGAGTTCTTGTCCTGATTCGAGCTTTACAAGATACACTTTTGCCACCATGGCATTTGCATGCTCAATCAAAGTGAGTTGAGCATTTTCTAAATGAAAGGGATCATTCCGTGGGCCTTTTCAAATTCATTAATCTCTTGCACGCTTACAGTATAGTTTTCATCGGCTTTTTGAGATACATCGATCATAACGCAATGGCAGATGAGACTTTCTATCGGGATCTGATCGACGTGGATGCCCTGAGGGTTGATGTGTGAAGGGGCATCGATGTGCGTGGCGATGCCTGCATGCATGTGCAGTTCTTGAACGCGGAATTTTACTTCCGTTGTGCAGTCGGTGTAATCGAGCAGATTGCGGCTTGTGAAGCCGCAGCCGCCATCCCAGGAAGGGGATTGTTCGTTCAGAGTGTGGCTTAAATCGACAGGAAAGTAGGGAAACATTTTTAGTGATGCGTGATTTGTTTCAAATTCCTACCTTCTTTCAGATCCTTGGGAGGAGGGTTTTTCTCAAGATACGCTTGGATGTCTTTGATGCGGATTGCCGGGTTGGGGTGGGTTTGGAACATTTCGATGGAATGGCCTCCGCGGTCTGCTTTTTGCAGGATCTCCATTACGTGTATCATCGCTAGTGGGTTGAAGCCAGATTGCACCATGAGTTTTAGGCCCCAAATGTCTGCTTCCGACTCATCCTGGCGGCTATAGTGCAGATTGAGCATCTGGTTGACGACGGAGGCGATCATAGCAGCGCTGTAGCCGGAATTAGGGTGGTCAGGATCTGCGGTTGCAACTCCGACAGCAGAGATGAGGGATTGCCCTAAAGCGCTTTGTGCCATCTGTTCAGCTGAGTGTCTTTCGATAACATGTCCCATTTCGTGGCTTAAGACTCCTGCTAGTTGCGCCTCAGTTTCCAGATCGTTAAGAAGGCCCTCTGTAATAAAAATTTGCCCTCCAGGCAGCGCAAAAGCGTTGATTGTATCGGGATCGGCTAAAACATGGAACTTAAATTGCCAAGGACTTCCTTTAGCAACCGTATGTTCGACCAGATAATTTCCTAAATTTTGAACCATGATTTGCTTAGGATCCGACTGGGAAAGCGTTCCACCCATCTGTTTGGCCATGACAGGCGCCGACTGAAGTCCTAAACGGATTTCCTGACTAGGAGAAATCGATACGTGCTGCTTCTCCCCTGTCACCGGATTTTCCTGAACTTGCGCCCAGTACATGATGAGGCCGAAGATGGCGATAATGATGGCGCTGATGAAGCGCGCTCTTCCTCTATTGTTTTCGTCCATTCTTATGAAATAACAGGAATGAAATAATGTGGCAATTAGGCAGGTTTTCTTTTTCGGATGTGGACAGTGCGGTCTACTTCTGCGATGACATTATGGTTGCAATCTTTGATCTCTACTTTTTTGACCCAGTCGTATTTACCTAAGGCTTCGACATTTTTGCGAATCAGCTGTAAATCTTCTTCAGTGATGATAAATTCCGCTATCAAGTCGCTGCGGCCAGGCTTAAGATAGCGGATAGTGGCGCTTTTGTCCCATATAACGTACTCATCTCCAAGAATATTGATGAGCATGACCATGTGCATGGCATCGGACATCGCAAAGATCGATCCCCCAAATTGGGTGCCGACATAGTTGGCATTCCACCAGTGCAGTTTTAGTCGAGTGGAAGCATGGCGGAAATCTTGCGCAAGACTTTGAATCTTAATGCCCGTAAAGAAAAAGGGCGGCCAAAAATTCCACAAAAACAATTTCCAACGTTGAAGCTTCATGATTTATCTATATACGATTCCATAATTGATTTCGGCTTTGAAATTGCTTATAGGCGGAATTGGGAAGGACTTTTAGTGCCTTTACCCACATTAAAGAATCCGTTGGAGGACGTGAAACTGGCAACATCGAATTACCTCTTAAATTCCGGCAGATAAGTGGAAGGCGGCTGGTCTTCTAGATGCTTTGAACAGAGTTCCAGACATTTTTTATAGTTGCGATTAGCTTGAGCCAATCCGGTTTGTCTCTTCAACATCGATTGAATGTCGTAGATATTTAGTTCATCGTTAATCTTCCAGGCTTTCAGGATACGCTTTAAGCCTTTCCAGAAAAACTGTGCTTTTGCAAGATTATCGTGCGTGATCTTTTCATCTATATGCGACTTCTCAACCCACTTCTCAATCCATGCAGATCTAATATTTTCTAGAAGGATTTTGCAATCTTTCGGTTTTGATTGCAGTAGATAAGTTATGGTTAGGGATCTCAATTTAGACATGGAAAACTTCTTCAATGTTTTGGCCCACTTTTTGGTGTTGATTCGGGTGGGCAGAGACATGATTCTTTGTGGCGATCTGTGTTCGACTAAGTGCATTTGCATTTTCAGCACTATAGGGAAGTCTTCCTGTTTGCGAATAAATTTCAAAAGAAAATCCCAATAATAATCCAAATAATTTCTGTCGCAGAGGGTCCGGATTTTGGCCCCGGTCTCAAAGAACTTGGCATCGATCCCTTTGGCGGGATTTTGAAGGGTTGTGAAAAAGGCGAGCAATCGTTCAGGTGTGACATCCTCTCCGGCATGCAATTCGCTGTCCAGTTGTGACGTCAAATTTGCCGCTTGAAGGGCAGTGATATCTCCATTTGCATAGCGCACGACTAACCATCCAACCAACACTCGGTAAGTGCTTTGTGCTCCCTTTCGAATCACTTCCTGGAAAACAGAAACGGCTTTTTCATACGCCTTTTGCTCCATGAGCCGGGTTCCAAGAACTATGCCTGCCGGGTTGAATCCCATCTCAAGAGATGTCTCGAACAATTCATCCGCTCGAGCGGGAAGCTCATCTTCAATTGCCTGTAGAGCTTCCAAAAATTCTTGCTGACCAGGAAGTAAATCACTTAAGTTTGAATGGGTAAAATCGTACCTGATGTCTTCCAGTTTGTCTATTACACGTGTATCTTCTGAGCTGCAAGGCATCCAGCTGAGGCTTTCGTTCTTGCTCCAGGCAAAAGGATCCCGAAAGAAGAATTCTTTATAGGAACGAATAAGGCGTTTGATCGAAGGATTTACCTCAGCCAGGAATGGAAGGAGACCGCGTAAATTCTTTAGGTATTCAAAATTTTCTGTCGATGGCTCTTCAAAAATCAGCAGGGGCTTTTTTGGTAAATACTCTTTAAGCAGTTGGGCTTGCGTCTTACGCGTTTCATCGCTCCAGCTTGTAACTACATTACTTATCTCCTTTAGATCAGGAGTTTTTTTCTTCCTAAAGATGCTGATGAGGTCAATGCCTTTCTCCTCTAATATCCACTGCAAGGGGATATTAGATCTGAGGAGTTTTTCTACTTCCCATTTGACACGTGAACTACGACATACCTGTATAGCGAATTTCCGGGCAAGTGCATTCTCCTGATGGCTTAATTCAAGAAGGCGGTCGGCGTGTAATACAGATCTCCTCGCCAGGCCCGCAAGGGCCACTACGTTACCCTCATCAGCACATTTTTCTAAGAAAGCACGGTTTGCTTTGAGAGGGAGAGATGTTTTATTTGCTATGGCGCCTAATGCTGCCTCTGCTTCTTTTTTAAATACGGTCTCCCATAGCTTTTCAGCGTGCAGCCAAACGCTCTCAGTATTGGGTTCGTAGACAGCTTTTCTGGATGCGAGAATCTCTCCGGCCGGATCATTAGCATCCTGAAGCCTTCGAATGAGATCGGGGATATCAAACGACACCTTTAAGGTGGAGAAGGGGATGTTTGGAGAAAGCGCTAGAAACTGATAGGCGCGATGAACATCCTGATCGACAGCTTTTCGAATAAAGGATAGGCCGGTTGCCAGATGTTCTTTAAGGAGGAGCCGGCCTGTCTCTACGTTAGCTCTTGGGAGCTTGTAACTCCCGGCTGATAGAAATAGATCACAGGCTTGCTCTTGGTCATGCTTTAAAGCATCCAGCCCCTGCAGATAGCATTCGATCGCAGGATCCACTTTCTTCGCAGATCTTTTGGCCGTTGCAGGCATGTCGTAAAATCTTTGGAGAAGAAACCACTCCATCGGATGCCATTCCAGTTTTTCAGCCATGTGGGAGAGGGTTTGTTCACTTGGTTTCCACATGGTTCCGATCAGGCCAAGTTTGATGTGACGAACATATTGATCGTAAAAGGGAAGAGAAGGTTTTTCATTGGGCAGAGACTCCAACGCCCGAATACAAAATTTCGTATTATTGGCTTCAGATAGTGAATTAGAAAGATCTTCATGCGTTAGTATTTCGGCTTTTATGCACTGATCGAGGAAATTCCAACCATGTTTGTTGAGGGTCGGGCATTTTGCTTTGAACCCCAACCCAAACAAAATGACATCCGGGTCTTTTATTAGGGGAGCCATCGCCTGAAAAAAGGGCACATTGCGTTTTTGGTGAGCTAATTCGGTTACAAATTGTTGAAATCTGTCTGGGTCTGATGCCAACTTATACAGTTCTACACGAAGCGGATTTAGCCAATCTTGTCTCGATTGAATCCAAAAGACCCTGACAGATAGTGAGAGCTGCTCAGGAGGATAACAGGTAGGTTGGAAACCGGCATGGAGGAGGTTGTCGATCTCTTTGTCCGATTTTGTCGATATCCAGGTTTCAAGCTGTTTTTTATCGGATGCAACAGCACCATTACTAATCAAAAGTACAGCAGCTTTTACAGCATTCACTGCGATGGCGACATCAAGAGGTGTTTGTCCTTTTCTATTAAGTTCATTGGGGGGCATCCCTGAAAACAGGAGTTTTGTTAGATATTTTCTAGGGAGTTTATTACGGACTGCATTGTGTAGAAGGGGTTCGTATGGATTAGACCCTATTGAAAGTGACATGTATTGATCCTGATATGAATTGATGCTGCAAAATTTTGATTCGTTACGAAAATAAAGTCAATTCAATCAATGGTTTAAGAATTGAGTTGTAAGGCATGAGAGATGGGGTTAAAATTATTTTTACATCACCAAACATAAGGAGAAGGTATGAAACAGTTGTTTCAATCAACTTTGATCGCAGCTTTAGCGTGTTCTAGCGGCTTAAGCGCTTTCAGCTATGACATCCAAAACTACCAGGCAAGCGAAATGATCGACTTGTCCGCAGCTCAATTCCCTACCAATGGTATTTTCCCGGATAGAGGCGTGGTCTCTAAAGACGGTGACATTTATGTTGCTTCTAGCGCAACCAATGAGATCTGGCGCATCACTACAGATACAGAAGATGGAGCGGTGGCAGCGGTAAAGGTCATTGATGGTCAAGTTCCTCCTGGAGTGCAGGTCTTTACTCTAGGCATTGACATCGACAAGGAAAACACCATTTGGAATACAAACGGTCTGGGCCTCTGGAGAACTCGCGATGGAGAGGCATCTGAACTTGTTGCAGCCAATGGAGTCGATGGCAATTTCGGCCACCCGGAAGAAGTCGCTGTAGCTGCTCCGGGCAAAATCTATTTTGTCGACTTTTTGAGCGGCAACCTCTGGCTTTACGATGAGGATGAAGATTCCGTTACATTGGCAGCAGACGCTAGTGCTGCAGGTTACGAGGCCTTACAAGGTTTGCCAGCAAGCCCACCGGCAAAGCCTTTTAGCATCGGATTTACAGGGATTGAGGTCTTCAAGAAGCACATTTATGGAGTCAACTTCGATAAGGGAACCGTTTTGAAAATGGAGCTGTTGAACGATGGCACAGCAGGTTTACCTGAGATCGTGGCGACACTGCCGGGATTCGCGTCCGGTCTGGATATCGACCCTCGCACAAAGACCCTCTTTGCGTCGACAGCCTTTTCATTCACACCTGCAGGACCTGTTCCTGAAGGAAGAGTGTTTGCTCTCGACCTCAAGGATTCGAATGCCCAGCTAGAGGAGCTCCCCATCCCGGCAGCATTAAGAGGCACCTTTACGGATGTGCTCGTAGGCTTTGGAGTCGATGACGTCAATACCAAAGGCGCAAATCGCAATATCTACCTCCTGGATGGCTCTCTTGAGCACATTGGAGTTTTCGGAGGAGATAATCTGTCCGATGGAAGAATCATCCGCATGGAACCAGCCCAAAACTAATTAGGCGTGTGCGCATCCCACTCCGGGATGCGCATCTTCCGTGATTGCTAGAGACCACTAGAATAAGTAAAGCAGGATAGGCAGGATCCGCCTTCGGCGTGCAGGATAGAGTAAGGCCGGTGTTTTCTTTGATGCTCTACAGAAAGGTTTTGTGTAACCTTCGTTCAGCGATTTTTACTGCGTCTTGCTGATACTCTGCGGGGCATTTTCCTGTGGAGAGAAGCTGAGTTGTCATAAAGGACTTGAAAAGGCGGTAGAGCTTTTCATCGGGAAGCAGAGAGTGGATGGCAGACATCAGGGACTGAGAGACGCAACTGGAGCCTTTCTGCAGTTGATGTCTTCGCCCTTTTTCGGGCTTTGCGTAACATTCCGGCAATTTAAGGTTGAAGTGACGAATTAGAGTTTCAAATGAAGTAGTTGCAGGAACCATTGCCATGAAAAGCCTAATCAATTCTTTCCTTGTAAGCCCTCTGTAGACGGCATCGTAACAGTATCCCTCTTCGTCTCTAAAAGTCGTTCTCAGGCCTGTATTAATTATTGTAAGGATGAAGCGATCGTCTTCGTTCCACTGCACTGTGGCTGCAATGCCATGTTTCTTGGATTGTATAGGGACAATCAGATAAGGAAAGACGTCAGAATCTTGTGTCTCCATTTTATGGAGTTCTGAGTTTAGGTGGGCTTTGTAGAATGCTTTGGGATAATAGTCTAAAAAGTGGAAATTGGATTTTGTATCTTGCTGAAAAGTGTTTATGGTGTGTGCGAATTCTAAGATTCGGATTAAATCAAAGATTAGTGAGTTGTTATTGTTTGCCTGAAACGCTCTAAGCTCCTGCATTAAGTAAGTGAGTGCTATTCCAATGGTTGTACCTGTGTGCGGAGGGCGGATGACGGAATCCAATACCAGATGTTCGATGAGAATATCTGTTTTTTCCGGGATAATTTGCCCCAAGAATTTTTGTATAAAGGCAACACGTAAATCTATTGAGTTTTTCTGTAACCCCACTTCTTCAAAGTATGTTTGCGCAACTTTGCTGACGCGTTCTTTCGTTTCCGATGCAGGTAGATCAGCTATGTAGCATTGTGCTCTGTAGATCCATAAGTGCTTTTCTGAAATGTTCAGAAGCGTTGTCTTTCTAAATAGGCGCACGCATCTTTCCAGTCTGCGCGGGTTAGGAGGTTCGTAATTTTCAGGCGCGTAGATGTAATTGTCGACAAATTGACGGATATATTTTTGAGAAGAAATTAAATTAGTCATAAGTAAATGTCGTAAAATTATAATCATCGAACTAATAAAGATAAAGGGCTTTCTGACAAATGCGGTTTTGCTGTATGAAAATGGGAATAAGCAGCGAGATTTTTTATGCGTAATATTTTTTTTATTGCGGTTTTTTTAGGGCTGATTTCTACTTCGTTGTGGAGCGAAGAGAAGGTGGAATTTCCGGCGGTCATCACTGTGCCCAAAGGGCTGCCGCCGATCCCTTTGCCTGCGGATAATCCCTATACTCCCGAAAAGGCAGAGCTAGGCAGGCTTCTCTATTTTGACAAGCGCCTGTCGAGCAATGAAACAGTCTCTTGCGCTTCCTGCCATGATCCAAGATTGACTTATGGCGATCGGAAAAAAGTGTCAATTGGCATTTTCGGCCATGCGGGCACGCGCCATGCTCCTACTGTCATCAATTCTGCCTACAGCAAGTTCCAATTTTGGGATGGAAGAGCGAATTCTTTAGAAGAGCAATGCCTTGGGCCCTTGGGAAATCCGAAGGAAATGACCAGCGAGCATAACGCGGACAAAGCACTTAAAGATTGCCACGAACGGGTCTGCGCGATAGACGGGTATCGCAAGCTTTTTAAAAAAGCATTTGGAAATGACGACTGCAATCTCAATCAGATCGCGCAGGCCATCGCCACTTTTGAACGCACCATTTTATCAGGGAATTCTCCCTATGACAAATACATGGCAGGCGACAAAACTGCGATGACTAAAGAACAGGTTCATGGCATGGAAGTGTACATCAAATCCAGCTGCGCCTTTTGCCATACGTGGCCTACTTTCGATAGCAACATGTTTACAAACATCGGCGTCGGCATGGACCAGCCCGATCCAGACCTCGGCCGCTACATGATCACGAAAGAGGAGAAAGATTGGGGAGCCTTTAAAGTGCCAACTTTAAGAGAATCTGCTTTAAGCTACCCCTACATGCACGACGGTAGCCTCGGCACATTGGAAGAGGTGATCGATTTCTACGACAAAGGCGGAGTCCCCAATAAAAACCTCCACCCGCAGATCCGACCCCTAAAACTATCCGAAAGCGACAAGAAAGCGCTCGTCGCATTCTTGCACGCATTAAGCGGCGAGGGTTGGGAGCATTACAAAGCACCTACACAGTTTCCTGAATAGTTTTGTCGTTGCTGCGGATAATGATGATGCCGGCGGCAATGACAAAGAGGGCGCCCAGGATTTCGCTTGGGGTGGGCGTTTGATTCCAGAAGATCCATTGAAATAGTCCCACAAAGACGACGCTGGCGTATTGGTAGACGCCTACTTCGGAGGCTTGTGCGAAGCGATAGGCTGTGACGAGCATCACTTGTGCAAGGAGGAGCATTAGGCCGCTGAGTGCGGCGTAAAGTGCGCCTAGGGGATCAGGCATGGTGTAAAAGGGGAGCATGGGTGCTTGCATGCAGGCGCCGATGCCGAGATAGTAAAAAATGATGCGAATGCCTGGGTCAGTACCTGTCAGAAGTTTCATGAGCAGGTAAGCGATAGCAAGAAAGATGCCTGACAATAATCCTACAATATTTCCGGTTTGTGTGAAAATTTCGGCTGTAGGATGGATGATTAAAATGATGCCGAAAAAGCCTATGGCAACAGCTATCCAAATGCTGCGCGAGATATTTGTGCGGAGGAATATGAGGCTAAGCAGCGGGATGAAGATCGGGGCTGTATTGAAAAGCAATGTGCCGTTGACAATCGGAATGAACTGCAAAGAAACCGTATAGAGAAAGCTCGCCATAGTGCCAAAAACCGCTCGGCCGATGAGTTTTCCGTAATGGGCGGATTTTAAGTAAGAGGGTCCTTTCCTAAGGATATAGGGTGTTAAAACGGAAGATCCGGTGAAGTAAGCTATAAAGCTTGTCCATAGAAAAGAGCTCGTTTGCAGGGAGAACTTGGTTAAGATCCCAAACACCGCCATCAGGAAAAAGGCGTTTAAAGCGAGAAGGCTGCCTTTGAGGATGTTTTGAGAAGATGTGCTCTTGTTCATGTATAGTTTTGGATTAAATTGGCGATTTTTTCAGCTGCAGCTTGTTCGTCGCATACGATGGGAATGGGGCCGGCATGCAGCTGCTCACTTTCAGAGAGAAAATGGACGCGCGCAATGATTGAAGCATTGGGGTTAGCTTGCTGGACAGTGTGTATGATCGTTTTAGTTACCTCTGTATCAGGAGTTGTGATGACAACAAGAGCTACATTGGCAATGTTTGCCCTTTCCATGATCTGAAGCTGTGTGGCATCTCCAAAAATCATTTCCACTTTGTGCTGCACTGCTTCAGATACAGTATCGATATTTTGATCAATTACAAGAATGCGGTATTTCCCTTCAAGTTCAGCGCAAGCAGCCTGTCCGACCGGTCCAAAGCCGATGACGAGCGCTTTGGGAAGGAACTCGACATCTCCTTTAGGCGGTTCGTAAAGTTGCGTGAGTCCCGGTTCTTTTTGCAGTTTTACATTTCCGGCTGCACGAGGATTCATGAAGCCCTTGAAAAGTTGGAAGAGAATCGGGTTGAGAGCGATGCTGATGAACGCGCACGCAATGATGATGTCGAATGCGTTATCCGGAAGGATATTTAAACGGCTTCCTTCTTCTGCAAGGATAAAGGAATATTCCCCGATTTGACTTATAGCAATCGCCACTGTAAAGCCCACGTATGAAGGGTATTTAGCGATTTTCAGAATTCCGTAAGCAATGAGCGGCCTGAACAGAAGAAGGATCGCTAAAATTCCAAGGAACAAGGGGAGATTGCCTTGAAGAGCAAAGGGGTCGAAAAGCATGCCGACGGAAAGAAAGAAGATCACAGCGAAAGCATCCCGCATTGGAAGAGCATTGGCAGCAGCTTGGTGGCTCATGTCGGTATTGCCAATGATGGTTCCGGCGATAAAAGCACCCAAAGCAAGTGATATGCCGAAAAAGTAAGTACTACCTAAAGCAATCAGAAACACGCAGGATAATACGGCTAGAGTGAACAGTTCGTGGGATCTTGTGCGTGCGATGATTTTGAGTAATTTGGCAATGCAGCGTTCTCCTAAAAAATAAACGATAAGCCCAAGCGCCGTCACTTTGACGATCGTTATCATTATTGACTGTGCGATCGTCGCTAAGGGATGAGCATCTCCTGCTCCAGACGGGATTACGAGGGCGGGAAGAAGGATTAAGCCAACAACGGATACCAAGTCTTCAACGATTGTCCAACCTACGACGAGATAGCCTTGTTTTGTTTTAAGCAGATTCTGGTCGGACAGCACGCGAACGATAACGACGGTACTGGATACGCATACCGCAATGCCGACGACCAGTCCTTCTAACGCTGAATCTCCGAGTCCCATGACTAAAGAAGTTCCTGCGGCAATCGACAGTAAAGAAAGGGTTACAGCACCAGGAATGACAATGTGTTTATAGGCGTTAATGTCTTTCCAGCTGAAATTCAAGCCGACGGCAAACATGAGCAGAGTAATGCCGATGTTGGAAAGTTCATCAGATATGGCCTGATCCGCCATGTAGCCGGGCGAGTTCGGCCCGATCAGGAATCCCGCAAAAAGGTAACCCAGGATTGGGGAAACTTTTAGTTTTTGTGCGACAAAGCCGGCAAGTGAAGCTACGCTTAATCCGATCGCCAAAAGCCACATCACGTCAAGTCCGTCTGCCATTTATCGCTCTAGTTTTTATCAATCAACTCCGTACGATCCTTTAATTACCTTAATTCGTCAAGGCAAAGAATCGAAGTAATCCCAGGGAAATGCATCGAGGAGAGGCTGAAGATCGATGGATCGCGGCGGCTCTCCACCCCACAATAACGCCTCTTCTATGGAAGAGGCAAACGTGAATTGCGGCCGGCCGGTGGCTTCGTAATAATCTCGATATTTGAAGAGGGGTTCGTTTTTATTGGTTCTTAAATAGCGGGCCGGAATTCCATACGCTTCAGCTATGATCAACCCATGCAAAGAACCGGAAACTACAAGCCTGCTTTTCAGAATTTTTTTTACAATTTCCTGCCACGGTTCTGAAGGGTAGACGACGTGCTTAACTTTTCTGTATTTTTGCATTTCATTTATATGCGGAATGACAATGTAGTCCTGGGTTGCCTCCTGAGGTTGGAATTCCGGAAATAGCAGAGGGAACAACATTGCCGGATCCTCATACACTTCAGGGCAGGGAATGCCCTTTTCCAGAAGGACAAGCCGCGTGCAGGGGCCTCTTACTGCCCGGACGTCAAGATCAGTTAATTCGGCGACAAGCGGCGGTTTGCCCCTGAATCCGCTTCCCCAAATGACGTCTCCGTTCTTTGAGAAGTGAAGGATAGACCCTATCGCAAAAAGAGTTGGGCTGCTGTTATCCAAAGAAGAACGTTCTACGGAACGACCGGTCATTCTTTCTACAATAGCATGGGATAACTCGTCGCCAAAATTGGTTCCGCTCGGAGGCCGCCACCAATACAATCCGCCATCGACAGAAGAGATCAGACATAGCCATAGCAGCAAGGCAATCAAGAAATTATGCATGATTGCACTATAGCTTGATCCTGGACAAATTTTAAATAGTTTGGTAAGCTTTTTCCCGAAGCAAAAATTGAGAAATTTTAAAAAGAGGTTTGTGTGTTATATAAAACAGAGAGATTCAACGCCGGATTCGGCATTAGCCTTAGCCATCCACCAGTGAGAAACTACATTTGGGGTGAGAGAAAAGAAGCGTTGAAGGTCAAAGCAATAATGACAGTTCCTGGGTTCGGGCTATTTTTGGGGATCTATGCGCTTAAAAAAGAATCCCCTAAGGTTGGTCTAAGAATGGCGGCCTTTAGAGGTATCCTCTACGGTAGTGTCGTGGGCATTCCTTTGGGCATTCTATTGGACATTGCCGCCATGGTGACTCAGGTCAAAGCTTGGATTAAAGTAAAACGAGATGAATCAGCAGTAAAGGCTAGACTTCTGGAAGAAGCGCGTGCATTAAATCAGCAGGTTGATAACTAGTCTAAGAACGGTTTTAAGTTGTTTTTTTTGGGTTAGCCATGTATGTTTCTTCATAATAAATGAGGGACATATGATGCGTGCAATCTTATCTCTGATATGGGTTCTGCCTCTTGCGGCAAATTACGAGGAAACTGCGGCAGCGCAAGGACTAGCCAACGCAAAACCCGGAGTGCGCACTGTGGCTGAACGCGTGATTCCTGTTCCAACTGAGGGGGTCAGCCCTCAGGAACAGGTGGTGATTGCGGCTCCCTATTTGCCGATTTTCAACACCCATCCTAAAAACGCTGAAGAATGGAAAGCGTTAATTGCCCAGACCAATCAAACCTGGTTGCAGCAGAATGCAGATTATAGAGCCAAGCTTTCTGTCAACATCACCCAGACAAAGATCGCTGGAGTGAATGTTTACATCATCGAACCGTTAAAGATTTCAGAAAAGAACAAAAACCGGCTCTTAGTCCACGTGCATGGGGGAGGGTATGTTTTTGGCCCGGGAGAGGGAGGTATAGGTGAAGCGATTTTGATGGCAGGCATTGGCGGCTACAAGATCATTTCCGTCGATTACCGCATGCCTCCAGACTATCCCTATCCTGCCGCTCTGGATG
>JBKEAL010000154.1:0-1094 GCA_047972195.1 Parachlamydiaceae bacterium | reverse complement strand
CTGTTCCTGCGCAACGCATTTCAGTGCCAGTTATTGCTTTGGCGCTGTACGCGATCGCGTCTGGCTATCTGATGAGCCTGATCCCGCTCATGCTTTCTCATTATGGACTAGAAGAATCGTTGGCCAGTTGGCTGGCGAGTGTGTTCTATGCAGGTTTACTGCTGGGCGCGATGATCATGGAACCGTTCGTTAACCGTCTGGGTCACCGGATGGCATTTATTTGGTGTTTAGCCATTCTGCTACTGTCGATTATTGCGCTGCCATCATTGCCTTACGCCTCGGCGTGGCTGATCACGCGCTTTATTGCGGGTGTTGCTGTTGCGGGTGTTTTTGTGGTGGTGGAATCTTGGCTGCTACACGGAGATGAAACCGGCCGGGCGAAACGTCTGGGCATTTACATGGCGTCACTGTACGGCGGCACTGCTGTCGGTCAACTGGGCATTGGCGTGCTCGGTGTTTCAGGTGGCGTACCATTTATTGCCATCACTACCCTACTGCTACTGGCTTCTGTTGTGCTGATTTACGGCGAATCGGATCAGCCGCCATCGCAACACTCTGAAAGTTTGTCGTGGAAGCAGATTGCCAAACTGAGCCATGCGGCCATTATCGGTTGCTTGGTATCTGGCCTGACGCTGGGCGCGATTTACGGCCTGATGCCAGTAGAACTTTCGACTCGCGGTATCAGCAATACCCATATCGGCACCTTGATGGCGTTGGTTATTCTGGGCGCGATGGCGGTACAACCTATGGTGCCTTGGCTGTCTAAATTTATGGGTCGTAAGCTGTTGTTGGCGATGTTCTGCTTGATTGGCGCAGGCGCAACCGCGATGCCGCTGATTTACTCCGGCATTAACATGCTGGCAGCGGGCCTGTTTGTGCTTGGCATGGCGACATTCGCCATTTACCCTATTGCGATTAACCTTGGCTGCGACAAACTGGACGCAAGTTACATTGTGTCTGCCACGCAAGTCATGCTGTTCAGTTACAGCATCGGTTCCGTCGCAGGCCCGGTTCTGGCTGACTGGTTTATGCAAGGCACGCAAGGCCTGTTGGGCTACCTGTTTGTGACGCTGCTGGCGACGTGTATCTACATG
>JBKEAL010000140.1:0-13927 GCA_047972195.1 Parachlamydiaceae bacterium | reverse complement strand
AAACCATTCTTAGTTCAATATATCCAAAACGAAAAATCCCTCTTTTCATATAATAATATCGATGATACCGGTTATTTGGAAGTATTTGATCTCAAACTTTCTGCGCACCTTCCTCCTGACTGTATGCGCTTTTCTTGCTATCCTTCTAGCGTCGCGCCTAGAAGAGATTGCACACTTCACCTCGTTTGGAGCCGATTTTGGTCTGATTGCTATTTTCACACTCTTCCAGATCCCCTACATCCTTCCAATCGCTATCCCGATCGGCTGCCTGATCGGAAGCATTCTGCTCATGCAAAAACTCTCGTCCGGCCAAGAGCTCACTGCGATCCGCGCCTCGGGATTTTCACTGAAAGAAGTGGCTTTTCCGCTGCTTGCCACAGCCTTTCTTATCTCCATCATCAACTTTCTGTGCGTTTCCGAACTTGCAACCATGAGCCACCATCAAAGCAACGTGCTCAAAAATGAACTGCGCTCGATCAATCCCCTTCTCCTTCTGCATAACAAGCATCTGATGCGCACTAAAGGAATTTACTATGAATCTTTGGGAAGCTCCAAACTGGGCCAATCCGCTTCAGATATCCTCATCGGCCTTCCGGACCAAAGCGGCCACGCTTTGAGAATCGTGTGCGCAAAGAAATTAGAGATCACTCAAGACAGCATCAAAGCAGACCAGCTAGCCGTTCTCACTCCCTTCGGCGAGAAAAAAGAGGGCGAATTTAGAAATGCGATCCTGGAAAACATCCAGAAGACAGAAATCCCCTTGGATGAATTTGCCAATTTGATCGAAAAAAAGCTCGTGAAAGTCACTTTGGACAGCCTGGACATGCAGCAGCTTTTCCAGTTGCGTAGAGAATTAAAGAGCGAAAGAAATGACCCTGCAACACCTGATGAGCGCAAAGCAGAGATCAAACACACCCTGACGTCAACATGGATTGAGCTTGTGCGACGATTTTCTCTGGGATTTTCTCCGTTCACACTTACACTTTTGGGAATCGCCTTTGGAGTCAGCATCAGCCGTTTATCTTCAAGCTGGTCTCTTGCCTTCCCCATAGGACTGACGGCTCTCTTTCTTGCTTGTTTCTTTGCCGCAAAATCGCTTGATAAAAACCTTTGGCTCTCCATGGCTCTTTATTTAGCGCCGCAATTGCTTATCATTTTTGCTTCCATCCGAAAAATGGAGCGCATCAGCCAGGGGATTGAATGACGAAGATCTGGGAACGCTACTTCTTAAAGAAACTGTGGGGATCGCTTCTGCTATTTCTGTGCGTGTTCTACGGTTTATACGTCCTGATCGATTACTCAAGCCATTTAAGCGGTGCAAATTACACTCACAGCAAGTTAAAACCTTTGGAACTTCTGCTCCACTACATTGCAGAGTTTTCGATCAAAGCAGACCTTCTCATTCCTTTTGGCTTATTGATCGGCACGATCCACACGCTGACTCAACTGAATATCCACTCTGAATTAGTCGCCCTTCTTGCCTCAGGCCTCTCTATCCATCGGCTAATGCGCCCCTTCCTTATTTCTGCTCTAGCCTGCGTCGCACTCCTTTACGCAAACAACCAGTGGGCGATCCCCGTCCTAGCCAAAGAAAGCCATCGGCTGGATCAAAAATACAAGGTGCGGAAAGCAAAAGAGAGCGGACTTGTCATTGCCCACAGCTTACTTCTGGAGGACAAATCGCACCTCCTCTACAAAGAGTTCGATCCAAGCGTCAAAACGTTTTCAGATGTTTATTGGGTGAAGGGCATCGACGAAGTGTACAAAATCCAAGAGCTCGACCCCTTCAAGGATGACACCGTTGGGTACTTTGTCGATCACTTTCTTCGCAACAATTCCGGTATTTTACAATGGGTTTCCTCATCTGAAGAACTCATATTGAAAGAACTCTCCTTTGAACCGGAACTATTAAAATCCTTCCTGCTGGAATCAAAGGATATGCCGATTTCTCAGCTTTTGGTGAATGCGCCCACAGAAGAAAAAGCGATGGAAAACGAAAAGGCCGCAAGAGCCTTGACAGCATTATACAGAAAACTGCTTCTCCCATGGTTGGCACTCATCGCTTTTATAGCTCCTGCGCCTTTCTGTTTGGTCCATTCGCGCGCCCTCCCTCAATTTCTCATTTACGCCTGCGGCATTTTCGGGCTGACTGCCCTTTATCTTTTCTTCGACGCCTCAACCATCTTAGGCGAACGTCAAGTGATCACCCCATTCCAAGCGATTTTCCTCCCGATGGCTTCTTTTATTTCCCTTTTTCTGTATCGTTTCATTCGGATGGGAAGTAATGGATGAGTTTGATTTAAGAAACTGGAAAGGGTTTGAAGCAAGCGGCGGAGACTCCTCAAAAAAAGCACTCATTTCTCAAGTCACAATCGATACGCGCAGAATTGAAAGCGAAGATGCACTGTTTGTAGCCCTTCCCGGAACAAAAACTGATGGCCACCATTTTATCCCGCACGCGGCACAGTTTGGCGTCAAATACGCTCTTGTAAAAAAGAGCTTTAAGAAAAAAATCAAACATCCCGGTTTAACTCTTCTTAAAGTCGACGATCCGTTAACAGCGATGCAGGAAATCGCTGAAACCTATAGGAAAAGCCTTCCGGTCAAAATTGTGGGGATCACGGGCTCTTACGGGAAGACAATGGTCAAAGACCTTTTGGCAGAGCTGCTTAAACCAGTGTATAAGATCAAAGCCTCGCCTGAGAGCTTTAACAGCCAGATCGGCGTCCCTTTAAGCTTGTTCACGCTTTCCAAAGAGGACGAAATTGGGCTAATTGAAGCAGCGATTTCTGAACCCGGCGAAATGGATCGGCTCTCGAAAATGATCGCCCCCGATTATGGCATAGTCACTCCTCCAGGAATCAAGCACTTAGATACGCTTTCCGACTTTTCTATCCTCATCTCCGAGCTCATGAAGCTCTTTACCCAAAGCGACCGATTACAATGGGTTAGCTTGCCGTTGATGGAAGCGACAAAACCGCATTGTGCATCCATTCAAGAAGGGCTTCAGTTCTGGAACATCCCTTCTGAATTCCACCCACACGCAGACCGCGTCGAAGAGCCAAGAGAACTTTCTCTTCCCTTTGAAATCCGCTTTCCCGATCACCCCTCCTACCAGGGCCGCATCTCTTCAGGGTTCTATTACTACCTAGATCTATTGAACATGACCGTCAAGGCCGCCTGGAACTTGAAAGTGCCACCAGAAAAGATTTGCAAAGCCTTAGATAAATATGTTCTGGAACCCATCCGCAAGGAGATCTGGAAATCCCCCTTGGGCGTCACATTTGTGAACGACAGCTATTCTGAAGATCTCCAATCGATCGAACGCGCCTTCCAATTCATGGCTGATACGACAGGGAAAGGTCGCAAAGTGTTCCTTTTTGGGGGGTTGAAGGGCAAGCACAAACCCTCTGACTACAAATTGGCAGGCGAGATCATCGCTCGTCACAAAACCGATTTGGTGTGCCTGATCGGTGAACACCCTTTTGAACCGCTGATCTCAAGCGTCCTCCAAAAACGGCATTCGACAAAATTCCTGCGGGCCAAAAACTACAAAGAAGCTCTTGCTCTCTACCAAACCTGCATGAAGGCAAACGACCGCGTGTTAATCAAAGGCGAGAAAAAAGAGCCCCTAGAAGAGTTGACAGAAAGCTTCCACGAATCGCTCTGCTCCAACTTATGCTTGATCAACCTCGCCTCAATCGAGCACAACATTAAAGCAGTCAAAAAGAAGCTTCTCCCCGATACCCGCATTATGGTTATGGTTAAAGCCCTTGCCTATGGAACTGACGACTTTCGCATCGCAAAGTTCTTAAAAACCTGCGGCATCGATATCCTCGGAGTTTCCTATGTTGACGAAGGCGTTGCTTTAAAGCGAGGCGGAGTCAGCCAAGCGATCTTTGTGTTAAACGCCGCAGACTATGAAATCGCTAAAGTGGTTAAATGGGATCTTGAGGTAGCTGTCAGCAATTCTCAATTTGTCCAGCAGTTAGCTGAAGAAGCGTTACGACAAAAAAAGAAAATCAAAGTTCACGTACACATCGATACTGGAATGAGTCGCTTTGGATGCAGACCAAAAGAAGCGTACACATTAGTCAAAGAGATTCTTTCGCATCCCGAACTGACTCTCGAGGGGATCATGACGCACTTCACCTCCTCAGATGACCCTAAGGAAGACGCCGTCACCCTATTCCAAGCAAAAAAACTGGAAGAACTTAACCACCGCCTGGAGCAGGAAGGCATTTTCGTTCCATGGAAACACGCCGCTAACTCTGCCGCCGCCTTGCGCTTCCAGTTCCCCTCCTTTAACATGGTGCGCATCGGCCTGGCAGTTTATGGGCTCTATCCCTCTCAGGCAGCGAAAGATGCTCTTCAATTGAAACTCGCCATCTCCCTAATCTCCCGCATTGTCGGCATTAACCATTGCAAAAAGGGCGACACAGTGAGCTACGGAAGAACCTATCTCGTAGAAAACGAGTGTCAGCGCATTGCCGTGCTTCCGATTGGCTACTTTGACGGCCTGCACCGCAACTACAGCGGCTGCACCCACGTCATGGTTCGTGGCAAAAAAGCCCCGATGGTCGGTAGAATTTGCATGGATTTCATGATGGTTGACGTCTCAGACATCCATGAAGCAAAAATCGGCGACCCTGTTTTGATCTTTGGCGAAGATGAGTTTGGAGACTATCTCTCACCTGAAGATCTGGCAAAAAAGGGCGACTCCATCATCCACGAATTGATCACGTGCCTGGGGCCTAGAATTCAGCGCGTATTTGTCTACGAAGAAACACAGGAAAGAAAAAAATGAGCCACTCCACATTCGATAAAGTTTTAGAACAATCTAAACAGCTGCACATCGTCCATGGGATCGAGAGTCTTCTCGACTGGGACAGAGAAGTGATGATGCCAGAAAGCGCCTCTGAAGGGCGCGGACAAGAGCTAAAATTCCTATCCGGACTTGCCCATAAAATGGCCTTAAGCAAGAAATTCACCAAACCGCTGTTTGAATTAATCGACGAAGGTTCCGGAGAGATCCTCGACCATACCTTAGATGAGGGGCAAAAAGCGTGCCTTAGAGAGTGGAGAAGAAATTACCGCATCCAAAGCGCCTTGCCTCAGAAATTTGTCGAATCGTTTGCCGAACTTGCCTCAAACGCCAACCACGTCTGGAGAATTGCCCGAAAAGAGAAAAATTACGCTCTCTTTGCACCTTACTTGCAAAAGATCATCGATGCAAACCGCAAAAAAGCAAAGTACATCGGCTACACAGAACATCCTTACGACGCCCTTCTCGACCTCTATGAGCAAGGAATGACTACCAAAAGCGCAACTGAGCTGTTCAACGGCCTAAAAGGCCCTCTTGTGCAGTTGCTAGAGCGCATTCGCAAACAGCCTCAAGTGGACACTTCGATTTTGTTTGGCAACTTTCCGACAGACCCTCAGCTGGCTTTTTGCAAGAAGGTACTCGAAGCGTTAGGGTTCGATTGGACAAGAGAGCGTTTAGATCTATCCACCCACCCCTTCTGCTCCTCATCGCAGCCGAATGACTGTCGAATCACCACAAGAATCGACACGAAAGATCTGTTCAATTGCCTTTCCAGTGTGCTGCATGAGGCTGGACACGCTCTCTACGACCTTGGACTTCCCAAAGAAAAATGGGGCTCGCCATTGGGCGATAGCGTCTCGATGGGCATCCACGAATCGCAATCCCGCTTTTGGGAAACGCGCATCGGACTTAGCCTCCCCTTTGCTGCCTTCATCCTGCCACTTGCCAAAGAAGCGTTCCCCGGTTCATTTGCAAAAGCCAACCCTGCCTCTTTGCATAAGGCATTGAACAAAGTAGAACCCTCATTTATCCGCGTAGAAGCTGACGAAGTTACCTATCCGCTCCACATCATTCTGCGATTTGAAATCGAAAAGCAGTTTCTCGAAGGCAGTTTGGATGCGAAAGATCTGCCGGACGCATGGAATGCCAAAATGAAAGAACTCTTAGGAATTGTACCTTCTGACGATGCTTTAGGATGTTTGCAGGACGTGCATTGGTCAGGCGGAGCTATGGGCTACTTCCCCACCTATTCGCTTGGAAACCTCTATGCTGCCCAACTTTTTGAAACGTTTGAAAAGGCGCATCCTGATTGGAAATCACAAGTGGAAAGCGGACGTTTTGCCTTCATCCGAGAGTTTTTGAACGAGAAAATCTATCGATGGGGCCACCGATACAACGGTCCGGAATTGATCCGACTGGCTACCGGCGCCCCATTAAGTCCTGATGCCTACATCCGCTATTTAAACGGCAAATACCGCTCGATCTATTCCATCACAGACTAATGGTACATAGAAGACTGTCAGCGTCGATGTAAAGACCCATCGCATCTTTTAGCAAGGAGCAGAAGGTTTCCCTTCCTAGCTCCTGCTTTGTGCTTTCTAGTACTTGGAGCGCGCCAATGAAGCGATCAAAGCGCTCTTGCATCAAGAAGCGATGGCGGTTCAATAAGGAAGGCAGAAACAGAACTTCTTTTAGGAAAGTGCGTTCGGCTTCTCCAATGGAATCCTTAGTCATGACCATCTGAAAGGCTGCGAACAAGGCAGATGAGGCAACAGACACATCCATGCCGTCTTTGCAAATTGCAAGAATCCTGTCGGGGTGTGCAATTTCAATCAATTTGTGTTTTAGGAAGAGGTAGAAGATATCAATAAACTGCTGCCTTGCTTCTTTGGCAAGGACATTTCTGCCCCCGAAGAAAAGACGATGCACGGCGTCGAACATCCCTGAAAACCAATCTTTATTCATGATGAGGCGGACCTTTTCAGGCAAGTACAGACCGCCATAATTATCGATCATGTGTTCAATAAGGTGTTCCTTAAATACTGAAGTTTGATGGTCTTCAGCGTAGGGAACTTCTTGCCAGTAAAACTCCGTTTCTTTTGGTAGAGTGGCCACTGTCAAAAAACCATCGTAACTATCTTCGAGATCTTCGATGGCATTAGCTCTTGCGTGCTCTTTCCATGACGTTCTATCCTGGTAGTTTAATACTAGAAGCTTGATCCCCTCCTTATGACACTTTCTCAAGTACACTCTAAACTCTTCGTTGACTTGAGCCTGTCGAATATTTTCCTGTGTAGTTGGCGAGGCAGCAGTTACCCATTCCATTTTTCTATCGCGTTCATATAGGTTGAAAACCTTTAATGGAATGTTCTTCTGTATCCAGGGATCAAATTCTGCAATTTCTCCTTCCTCAAGGTTCTCCAAGATCTTTTCGATGCTTTCGTTAGGATAGTTTTTCAGCAGTTTTCTCAAGGCGATGCCATCTGCGCCAATATAACTTGCCAAGCTGCCCTTAGCCCGAGCGTTTTTCATGTGTTCTTCAGATACCTCTTTTCTAGCCTCTTCAAAGAGATAATTTTCGTAGGAGACTAATTCGTTGAACGCACTGTGACCCTCATAGATGGCTGTAATGAATGCTTCGACAATTTGCAGTACAGCCTGATGGCTCGCTGTTTTCTCCTCTTGAGGATAAGCAAGGATCATGTGGAATTCTCTGGAAAGCAGAACCAATCTTAAGAAGGATTGGAAATCGGCAAAGTACTGGAAACAGCTCTTTGTAGATCCATTTCCGATCTGCCTCATGGGGCTAGCAGATAAAAGTAGAGCCATCAACGCCTGATTCAATAACCCAGAACACACTTCTCCTTTATCCTGCAGCAATTGATGCATATATTTTTCTAACACAGTTCGGCTCTTGTTCAGAATCTGTCTTGCCACTTCGCAAATAAACCGATCCTCAAACACTCTCTGATCTATGAAAAGTGTCTTCTCCTTAAAGCCTGCCAGTTGTGCTCCAAAATCGGAAATTAACTTAATGTTCTTGATGATTCGAGGATTAAAGAATCGCGAACCATCCTCTTTGCGGATAAAAAACAGCTCGTAATCCTTGTCTTGCTTTACTGAGTCCAGATCGACAAAGAAGTGTCTCGTATCGAGCGACTTCATGCCTTCTGTATGCTTCTCTTCGTGCTCTTTAAATGCGCTCTTGGTTAATGCCAAAAGCCATTTTCCCAGAAGAGATTCATCGACTCTTCGAGAGATCTTTTTATTGTAGAAATCTTGAAGCTGGCGGTATTCGCTCAGTTTGGTGGCACCGCCCAAATGCTGCTGATTAAATAAGGTGGTGAAGTGGTCGATCTTTTTTGCAGCCTCTCCGACGATAACCATGATCGACTTGATCCGCTCCAATGTTGTCGAATCCGTCGCCAGAGTGTATTCATTTTGATAGAAGAGCTTTAAATGGTCTAAAACAGTCCTAAACAAGGTTTTGACTCTCTCTCTGGCCTTATCCTGATCCCTCTCAAACAGCCACAGAGGATTTTTCAAATCCAGTTCCTCGTCAGGGATAATCAACTCTCCGACGCTCTTTTCCCAGTGGGTGTCTGCAATGGCAGTCAAAGCATCTACTGCCTCAAGGAGAGATATTCCGCCCTCTTCGCCATCTTTATTATTCATATTAACCCCCTATCAAGTACTACAATTTAATTATCTAACTAAATAATTAATTTTAATACATAAATTTAACAAAATAATTTAATTTATCACTTTCCCAGGGAAGTTGTTGCCTAAAATTCTTCATTTCGCTACAATCGCCACATCTTCGGAAGAGTGGCAGAGTGGCTGATTGCGTCTGTCTTGAAAACAGAATTGCTGAAAGGCAACGGGGGTTCGAATCCCTCCTCTTCCGAATCTTTTACTTACAGCATCTCCCCCTGGAAGAGTGGCAGAGTGGCCGAATGCGTCTGTCTCGAAAACAGATTCACCAGCAATGGTGACGTGAGTTCGAATCTCACCTCTTCCGACATCTCGGTCATTTAATAATTTTTAAATAAAAAAACGTTTTTAGTATAATTAAATTATGGATTTTAATTATAGACTAAAAGAATATTCGATACGGGACGCTTTAACCTGGGGAAATTGCAGGGGACATTTTAAAAAAGCGTCTGAAGGAACCTGGTCAAAACATGGAATGCATAAATTCAAACATGGATTAATTGGTGCCGTCGAATCTTTACCTATCATCTCGCAAATCGCTTCTCTATTTGAATATCTCATTGTCACTAAGCTTGAAAAAAAATCTGCACCCTTACCGGGTCGAGTGATCTCACAGAGCGAAGCACCAAGTAAAATTTCGGGAATGTTTCCTCAACAGCCTTCTTCGTCAACCGCTATACCGGATGCTTCCATCAAATTCAACACTGAAAAAGTGCTTCAATTAAAAGATCTATCATCGATAAGTCTCGATTCCGTGAATTATGAAGGATCATTAGAAGTGGAAAAGAATGCGATTGCAGCTCTGATTTCAAACCCACATTTAACACCCCTGCTAGACTACATTCAAAGAACTCACCAACTTGATGAAAAAGATGTGCGCGGCATACAAGCTTTATATGTGATTCTAGGAATTAAACCTGCATGTGTTGTTGAATATGTAATGAGCGAGGAATTATTATCTATATTAAATACCCTTCTTCCACTAATCGGCAAGGAAGGTCAATTTCATTTATCAATGAGCGATAAGCATCACTATTTAGTAAATGAATTTCCTTTAGAAGCCTTTGACCCACGTCGCTATTTAAACCGCTTGATTCCTCAGGAAGATACAAACTCATTGTTAACAGCGGTTCAATATTGCTTTCCCAATCAAAACAAACCGCACACTGACCAAATATTATCGTATCTTTTAGGCTTTGGCCCTTCCTGGGAGGCCTACGCTACCAGATCTGCCTACCTTCGATCAGATTTACCGGAACCCCTCTTCACCGAAAGGCACTACAGAGAAATCGGCAGTGTATTAAAAGATAATCTTTCTGAAATCCTTCAGGAACCATTGCAAGAAGACGTTAATGCCGTAGGCCTAGGCAGAGCCTATCATCAACAACTCCCAACTTTAAGGATGCCCAAAAAAGCGAACATGAGAATACAAGAAATGAAACAGCAAGAACGATTTGAAATTAAGGGTATAGAATCTTGCACAGACGGAATCGTTGTCCGCACAGACTATTTTAAAAAAATGCACACCCTTACCCAATGGGTTGTCGATACCTTTTTAAACCCATGACGGGTTAAGTGAAAGCTTATTCCTGATTGGCAAGTGCTTCGATCAAGGAATTCAAGACGGTTGCATTCAAACCTCCAATGGGGAGGCTCGATAAATACCCTCTTGAACAATAGATCGGTTCGGGATCTTCTGTGAGATGAGGAATGCCATTTCGGTCATCTACATCGGGCGCATTATACCAAATACAGCCGCCATAATAGGACGCTTGAGGATTATTAGTGGATAGATCGATATCCTTAGTTTTAAGCTCCTCGCCCTCCTCGCTGGCTAAATAGTACTCGATGCGGGCAAACAATCGACCAGTCGCAGGTTCCCAAATAATTCTCTGCGGAAGGGTAGGATCATCAAGATGATCGTAATGATGAACGACATAAACAGTGGAAGAAGCCATCTCGATTTCAATTGGAGCTTGCGGAAAGCCCTCATTATATCTTTCGTGATAATGTGCTATCCAATAATAGCACCTACTTAGCTGATTTCTCACTGAATTCGCTACATTGTTGTAGCAGCGCATGACTTCTTCATCAATTCCCTGTCCGAAAAGTTCCTGATAGCGATGTAACAATTCTTCACTTCTATCATGTATTCTTAGAAATAGCTCTATCGCATAACTCCTTTGTTTTTCAGGAGTATCCGGCACAGGCATATCCGCAATTTCGAGAATCTCATCCACGTAAAACTGGATAATATCTGGGTGAAAATAGGTGAAATCGGCTGTATTAACAAGTTGTGCCACTTCCTGCTTTTGCGCCTCAGTCATAGGTAAGGGATAGGTTCTATCCGAGTCGTACAGTCCTTCAAACAACCCACTGTATGGAAATACGCGATCGCAACTATCAAACTTGCTCCCTAACATAATAGGCAACCATCTATTCCAAAAAATATACTCCTCATTTCGATTATATCTCTGTTCTTCTGGGTTCTCATTTACCGACGATGAATCTGAGCTTGTTGACTGCCCAGCACCCCGCAAGGCAGCCTGTGCAATCTCTACCGGCCTCTCTTCTTGCGAAACACGACGGCAGTGCGCCAGCTTATAAATGGCCAAAGGAATGCCTAAAGTGAACACGTGGAAGGCTACCTGGGCAATCCTCCTACGAACAGATAACTGCTCGCATACCGGATGGGCAAACAAATGATGCAGATGGCCGCAGCCTCCCCGTACACGATCGACATTATTAGACATATTAGTCTCAAAATTAAATTAAATATTGATATTAACACAATTCGTCATTTTAACGCAAACTATACACTTGCAAAATATAACCTAATCATGCAATAATTTATTTTATCAAAAGAGAGTGTGCACAATGGAAACAAATCTATCAATCATAAATCCCTTCAGCAGCAAATATCATTGCCTGCATCAGTTTAAAGAAAACCTCTCTGGCAAACAGCGCGTAGCCGCCATAGCTGCTGCCGTTTTCGGCTCTATCATTCCCGTGATTGGAACAACTGCCGCATTTAGAAAGGTCGTTCAGCACTATGCAGTTCCCGAAGAATGGCAAGACCCTAACTTTATCAATCTGCCTCCTAATGGGTTAAATTTTGATAAAAACATCCTGGTTAAAAAACTCCTTAAACAAGGCTTAAACCCTGACAATTTCAAATATAAAAGAATTTGGACAAATGCTTATACACCGGGAAATAATGCCGAAATGTTTGGTGGGGAAAGAGCACCTTTTTACGCTCAAAAAGACGTAGACTTATACAACTCAACACAGCCTGAAGAAAATCTCTTACTTCACATCCCATTAGCGGATGAATATATGAAAGTATTCAAAAGAAGGTTTTTCCGCACGAGACCTCACGTTATTGGTTTGACGATCGAGCAAGCTTTTGGAAAGGAACGTTTACCAAGTGAATTTATAGATTTTGTGAAGAAAACTAATTAAACCGATCAATAGTGCGTCGCCATTTTCTAAAGTCTCGCAAGCTGTTGCCCAAGAATTGCCATGACACTGTGCAAATCCAAATCGAGCTCAAATTTGGCCTGACCATTGCGAATGGCTCGATCAATTTGTTGAACTTCCTTATCAGTTGCTAATCTCATGAAAATCAAGGCTTTCAATTGCGAATTCACCAATGCGCAGACTCCGGAAACCCCCTTCGGATCCAAAATGCGTATCATGCGATAACCTTTTCCTCCCCTACCCCAATCACTGACGAATGTATCGATATAACCAAATTGCACCGATACATCTTCCAGATGAAATCCTTTAAAGGCGCTTAAATAACCCCCATTTGCCCTATAAGCCACGACTTTTCCTGCAAATGGCCTAACTTCATCCCAAGTCTGAATACTCCGCATTTCCGAAGAAAACGACATACAACCTCATCCTTTACTAAATGTGCAAAAAATCACGAGATATTCCCTCTTAATCAGCAATAATCCGTTAAAAGTCGCTTCCCCAAATTTTTGTCATAGAGCTTATCAATTTTGCTACAAATAAGGAAAAAAATAACACTGATTTTGGAGAATAAAAATGACCAAGATCAAGCATATTGGCTCAAGTTTTGATGAAAAAAACAACACTTAACAAAAGAAGAATTTGCCAAACGCATGCATACTAGTGCTCTGTAAATGCTGCTGCAAGGGCAGCAGGAGGAAGATTAAAGATTTTGTTGGTTTAACTTCCCTCTTGTCAAAAAAACTCTGCGATGGGACATTCCTGAAAAAGGAAGTGTTTTATGATGCCGATTGGAGATGACAATTCGCTGAGAAAGACGACGCCGATTGTCACGTACATTTTGGTTGCGCTCAACGTGCTTTTTTTTCTGGCGGAAATGTCCGGAGGCGAGGAGTTCATCAAGCAGTGGGCGTTTGTCCCTCAGCGATTCAAGGCAAATCCCGTTGGGGACATTCCGACATTGTTTACGGCGATGTTCATGCATGGCGGATTGATGCATTTGGGCGGAAACATGCTGTATTTATGGATCTTTGGGGATAATGTTGAAGATCTGCTGGGGAAGGGCAAGTATCTGGCTCTCTATCTTTTCAGCGGAATTGCTGCTACGTTCTCTCAATACGTCTTTTTTTCCAACTCTGATATTCCGAACCTTGGAGCCTCCGGCGCCATCGCTGGCGTGCTGGGTGCCTACCTTCTGTTCTTCCCGGGGCAGAGGGTCAATGTGATCGTGGGCAGGTCGATTGTGGCAATGCAATCGATCATCGTCATCGGTTTCTGGTTTCTCTTGCAGCTCTTTAGCGGCGCGGGCTCATTATACTCCTCCCAAGAAGAATCAGACGGCGTGGCCTACATGGCCCACATCGGCGGCTTCATTGCCGGCTTAGCTGTCGCCTTCGCCTTTCGTGTAATGAAGGGTAAGCCATCAAGTTAAAAGTTAATTTTCATTGCACAAATGTGCTAAAGTGATATCAATGAAAACTCATAAGTTATACATTGATTTTCCATCGGATGACCTTAACTACTTAAAAAAGATATGCACACTCAAAGGGGTGCAAATTAATGATTTTGTCTTGCAACTCATTATGGAAGGTATCGAGAGGGAAGAAGAGGCTCTCTCAGCAAAGAAAGCCTTATGCCGCTTAAACAATCTGGATCGTGACCAGCTAGTCCCGATAGAAGAAGCCTTTAAAGAAGCAGGATGGATCAAGGTTATAAAAAAAAAGCGCCAGTCGAGGACCGACTGACGCTCCGTGAAGGACGAATCGACATCTTACATGTCTAAGATGGGTCCTTCCGTAGAGATATTATGTTCATTCTTCATGCGTTTTTTTTCATGCTTTTTAGCGCGGCGCTCTTTTAGCGTGAGTGTAGCTTTTTTCCGCTCGTCACGCCTATGCTTTGATTCTTTAG
>JBKEAL010000138.1:0-13386 GCA_047972195.1 Parachlamydiaceae bacterium | reverse complement strand
TGGATTTTTAGAGTTGGTAATGACGATAAGAAGTTTCAAGTGTAAAGGACTTAAGAAGTATTTTGAAACAGGTAGTACAGCCGGGATTTTGCCAAGTTTAGCATTCAAAATAGAGTTAATTTTAGATCGTTTAGATGCATCTATTGATGCTAATGACATGAACTATCCTGGTTCAGATTTTCATCAGCTAAAAGGTCAATTAAAAGGTTTCTATTCCGTTCATGTGAACGGGAATTGGACAATCATTTTTGGCTTTGGAGATGGTGAAGCTTTTGATGTGGATTTAGTAGATTACCACTAAGGTGAGTGTACTTATGAAGAAGACCAAAACAAGAAAACCGATACATCCAGGAATCATTTTAGAGGAGCATTATCTAAAATCGCTCGATCTGAATTTACAAGATATTGCTGACCACCTTGGGATAGCTAGAAACACATTATTTAAGCTTAGAACCGGTAGAGCACATATTACTCCTGCTATCGCTTTGGCTTTAGCTACAGCATTTGATACAAGTCCACAGTTGTGGTTGAATCTCCAACAAAAATATGATCTTTGGATCGAAGAATCTAAGGCATCGTATAGCATGATAGGTCCTCTATTTAAAGCTGGTAGTATCGTATCTCCAAAATCAATAATTCGCGGAAGAAGAAATCAGAGAACTACACCTTCGTTGTAGTACTTTACCACGGAAGTTCCTTGCGGTTTTGACAGAAGCGGCCGGTGGGGCCGTTGTCGGGGAGTTCTGCTGCCCAGAGAATGGTATCGATTCCCTCTTCGAGGGATTTGGGAGCTTGTGCTCCTCCCATGTCGGTCTTGACCCAGCCGGGGCAGACGGAGTTGACGAGGATGTTATAGGGGTGGTAGAGGGAAGCGTAGATGCGCGTGACGGCGTTTAGGGCTGTTTTAGAGATACTGTAAGAAGGGTATCCGCTTCCCATGTGAGCAAGGCAGCCCGATTCACTGGAGACGTTGACGATGCGGCCTTTGCCCTGTTTTTTCATGAGAGGACCGACGGCTTCACAGAGAAGGTAAGGTCCGTTGACGTTAGTATCGAATGTTTCTGTGATGCTTTTTCGCGTAGCGTTTTCAGTTCGATCGAGTAAGATCGCTGCGTTGTTGATGAGAAGATCGAGTTTTCCATACTTATGGGCGATATAGTCAATGGCAGATCGAATGCTCTGATCGCTTGTGACGTCTAAGTGGACAAAATCGATGTCCAACTCATTGGCGATCTTTCTTCCTTCTTCTTTGCGACTGCTTAAGACAACTTGATAGCCGCGCTTTTTTAATTCTTTGCAGCAAGCGAGCCCCAAACCTTTATTGGCACCTGTGATTAATGCTATTTTCATGAGTTGTCTTTTTTGCGGATGAATAGTGAGGGAAGTAGAGACAGGGCCAAGATGGTGAGAATGACGAAGAGCGATACAAGCGGCTGGATATGGATCCAGTCATGGGCAAACATTTTAGCGCCGATAAAGAGTAGGATGCATGAGAGGCCATAGTGTAGGTACTTAAATGCTGAAATTTTTGATTCCAGTACGAAATAAAGTGATCTCAAACCTAGGATGGCAAACAAGTTAGAGCTGATGACGATAAATGGATCTGTTGTGATACCGATCACTGCCGGAATCGAATCCAGGGCAAAAACCAGATCACTAGACTCGATGGAAATTAGCGCAAGAAAAAGAGGCGTCATCATGCCTTGATGAATAAATTTCCCGCTTTCCATTGAATGGGTCACAGGGATCCATTTTTCCAGCATGAGGATAATGGGGTTTCTTTCAGGGTGTGTTTCTTCCTCTTTTTGCCACAGAAGTTTATATCCGGCGTATATCAAAAAGGCGCCAAAGATATAAAAAAGCCAGGTAAATCGTTGGATCAGAGCAAGCCCTGCAAAGATGAAGATAATGCGCATCACGATAGCTCCTAAAATCCCCCAATGAAGGATTTTATGTTGATGCTGAGAAGTGATATGGAATGCTTTAAAGATGAGCAAGAATACAAAAAGGTTATCTACGCTCAAAGACTTTTCTACAAGATAAGCGGTAAGAAAATTGGTTGCTGCTACACTTCCTTGTGCAAAGTAAATGTAGAGGTTAAACAGAAGTGCAAGTCCAATCCAAAATATGGTGTAAAACATATCTTTTTGCGAAGTTTTCATTGTACCTCTAGGGAGTGAAGAAATTCAGATAAATGGATCGCGTGGCGACCTTGCGATTTAAATTGGGAGCGGCAGGAAAATCCATTGGCGATCAGTGGAGTGTCGTCAGTTTTGTCTGATAAATAGGTGCCGATTTTACTATCGTAAATGGCATCGGATAGTGCTTCATGTTCCGCTTCATAACCGAAAGATCCAGCCATACCGCAGCATCCCGTGGGGATTTCTCTAACTTGCAAATCGGGGATTTTTTTCAGCAGCTGGTTTATGGAGCGCGTTTTTTGATGGCAGTGAAACTGAACAAAAACGGTACGGCCTTTGCCCTGGAAGGGGATTTTGGGCAGGTTAGATATAAAATCGTCAAAATAGCACAGCTTCTCCTTTAATGGTTGAAGGGATTCAGGGATTAGATCCTCATATTCGTCAAAAAAGGTAAAAAAGCAGCTTGGCTCCAATCCCAGGATCGCTTGATGCGTTGAGACATAAGGCAAAAGTTGCTTCGTCAACCGCAATGCCTTCTCTTTGGCTTCAGGTAAAAATCCTTTGGAGATGGACGTGCGTCCACAGCAATTCCAAGGAGGAACTGTAACATGGTATCCCAATCTGTTTAGGACGCGGATAGCGGCGATCCCTGTTTCAGGACAATGAAATTCAGTAAAGGTGTCGCTCATCAATACGATAGGAATTCCATCGGGTTGCTGCATGGAGCCAGCTGCAACGGAAAATCTCTGATCAGCTAATTGTGGAAGTGGCTTAGAGGAAAGGGAAAGGAACTTGGTCACTAGCTTGCTAAATGGGCTTAGGAGGAGAGCATTGTACCATCTTCTAAAAGGGAAAATCCATGCATTCAGATCGCCAATTTCAGCAAAAATCCGGCTTCGCAACGTTTTCCCATGCTTCATCTGGTAATGGTATAGGGCTTCCGACTTCATTTTAGCCATATCAACCTGTGAAGGACACTCTGTGCGGCAGCCTTTGCATTCGAGGCAAAGATCTAATATATCGTGCAATTCTTGGCTGGCAAGAGAAGGATCTCCCAAATCTCCCCGAAGCAGAGCACGCAGTGTATTTGCTCGCCCTCTTGTTGAATCGTACTCTTCCCTGGTTGCCTGGTAGGAGGGGCACATGACGTTTTCCTGCTTGCGGCAAGCGCCATTGCCATTGCAAAGGTCTGCAGCTAATGCTATGCCACCTTCTTTCCTGAAAGAGAAAAACGTTTCAGGTTCAACAAGGGGACTTCTCCTCAAATGCGATGGGAAGGGGAGAGGATCGACAACTTTATGAGGATTCATGAGGCCGATAGGGTCAAAGGCCTGCTTGAGCTTTTGGAAGGCTTCGACGATCGGTTTGCCAAATAGCTGTTCGTTGAGCCAACTGCGGATGTAACCATCTCCATGTTCGCCGCTTAATGCGCCCTTTTCTTCACGGATCATTTCTGTAACTTGCAGCAGGATCTCTTTCATCCGCGCAACTTCCTCGCTTTTGCGCATGTCGATATAGGGGCGGATGTGGAGGCATCCTGGGCCTACGTGGCCATAGATGCCTGCTTCCAGCTGCTGCTCCCTAAGCAGAGCGAGAAACTTTTGCATAAAGCCATTTAAATGTTCAGGAGCGATCGATAGGTCCTCGATAAAGGCGATTGCCCTTGTATAGGAGCGTTTGGAGAGAAGCAGACCGAGGCCTGATTTTCTTAAAGTCCACACATTTTCCATATCACGCGGGTCTTGGATTAACAGAGGGAAGGAGAGGTGTGGAAGGCTATCTTCTTCAAATTCTGCGACAAGTAAGGCTTTTGGCGTCTCCTTCAACCAGCTGAGCTTGTTTGCCAAATGAGGAGCGTGCCTGCCTGCTTCGATAATTTTATCGTCAATCAACTCTAGGGCAATTGGTTTATGTTCCAACAACTTTGGAGCGGTCATAAACGCTTGCTCGAGAGAATCAAAGGAAAATAGTGCGAGCACAGGTTTTTTAAGAATGGGAGCCAAAGATAACTTTGCTTGCTTAATGATGCCGAGAGATCCCTCGGATCCAGCAATCAATTTGCAGAGGTTCAAGGGGAAGGGTTCTAAGAGGGCATCTAGTGCATAACCTGATGAGCGGCGCGGAATATTTGGGAAGGCGTTGAGAATTTCATTTTTGTAGTATGTGCGGATCTCCTCGGCTGCACGATAGATCTCACCCTCCTGAGTGGGTAGGTGCAATTTTTCCTTCCACCCGTTTTCATCCAATGGTTTGAAAGTGACGGTGTCACCAGAAGAAAGGAGGAGGTCGATCTCGATAACGGCATCTCTCATCGTGCCGAAATGCAAACTGCGAGCGCCGGCCGCACAGTTGGCGATCATGCCTCCGATCGTGGCTCTATCTCCTGTTGAAGTATCGGGGCCAAGCCGCAAACCAAGAGATTTAACCGTTTGGTTTAAGTGATCTTGGATGACGCCTGGCTGCACTACCGCTATACGCTTGACAGGATCGACAGAAAGGATCTTGTTCATGTGCAGCGAGAAATCTAACACCAAGCCTTCGCCTAAGCAACCGCCTGTGATACCGGTGCCTGCACCTCTAGGAATAAGAGATAGATGATTTTCTTTGGCGAAATTGAGTAGCCGGTCGACATCTTGTGCGCTATCAGGAAAGGCAACAGCTTCCGGTTTGACTTCATGGATAGAAGCATCCGTTGAGTAGATGACTTTGGTAATGTTGTCGGTTCTAATGTCGCTCACTTTTGAAACGGATAAATTTTTCCAAGGTTAAGAATCCTGCTCATTTCCGCTAAGGAATCGAGTGAGCGCTTGTAAAGATCGAAACTCCCTAGTTGTTCTTGAGTCAACGTATCCGGATAGAAGCGATTGATATGGTCTACAAGTCTTTCGTAAAGCATGTCGGAAAAGAAGACGTTATCCAACGCCTTGTCCAGCTCCACTTCACTCAAAGCAACGCGCAACCTCAGGCAAGCAGGCCCTCCGCCATTTTGCATGCTTTCTCTCAAGTCAACATAGTGAATTTGTGTGATGGGATTGGTATTGTCTTCAAGAACCTTTTGCAAATAAGCACCTACGAATGTGCTTGATTGGCATTCAATCGGCAAGATCATTGCCATGCTATTGTCAGGGAGCGTTACAATCTGTGAATTGAAGAAAAAGGTTTTCAATGCCTCATCGAGAGGGATCTCTTCTTCCGTCACTTCTAATTTGATCAGCGGACAGTCGCACACTTTTTCTACCATTGCTTCTAACTTCTCTAATAGCTCTTCCTGGTCTAAGAAGGCATTTTCATGATAGAGAAAGACATTTTGGTTGCTTGTGGCGATCAGATCGGTGTGGAAGGCTCCATGATCTATCGACAGTGGCGACTGCTGTGCAAACAATGTGTTTTCAGGATAGAGTGCATGCAGTCTCGACACCGCTGCTGAGGCTTCATAGGATTGCCTTGCAGGATATTTTTCTGAAGTCTTTTTCAGATAAAACAGGTCGCTGTGTTTGACGCCATACACAAACAATTCAACCCCAGGCCCGTTGTAATGACGGCAAAAACGCATCTGGTTGGCGGCGCCTTCATCTGCAAAAAGCATGGATGGGGGGAGTGGTGCGTGGTGTTCAAAAAAGACCGGGTTGGAAAAAATGCGCTTTAATACGTTGGCTGTAAAATCTGTTTCGATGGCGCGATGGAAGTTTGAGACGAGGTTGGAAGGTGTAAAATTGACGTGGTTGTTGAACGAATCGATCGACGGCGATACGGTCGCTGCATTGGCTGCCCACATTCCGGAGGAGGAACTGATTGCTGCAAGCAGCCAGGGAGCCTCTTTACTTAATGTCTTGAGAGCAGTTTCTGCGTCATTAGCGAATCCTAAGCGAGGTAAAATTGGTAAATAGGGACGTTCATGAGGCGGCAATAACGCTTGCTTGACACCTAATTTGTGCAGCAAGAGCATTTTTTCGAGACTTTGCAGTGCTGATCGTTTCGGTTTAGAAACCACGCCTTCGTTTTCCATGGAGGGAAGGTTCCCTAGCGAGAGACCTCCATAAAAGTGGGTCAGGCCTGGAAGAGCATCAAAATTGACTTCGTAAGAGATCGCGGTCATAGTTCACATCCGGGGGTTAAGACATTGGGTAGGACAGCATGCGGCATTTCAAGCGATGCTACTGGATAGGAGCAGTAATCAGCAGCAAAATAGGCTGAGGGGCGATGATTGCCGCTAAATCCAATGCCTCCAAATGGTGCTAAGCTGGAGGCTCCGGTCAAAGGCGTATTCCAATTCACAATCCCTGCCCTTGCATGGTTTTTAAAAATCTTCCATTCGTAGGGGTCTCGGCTGACTAACCCTGCTGTTAGCCCAAATCGGGTTCGGTTAGCCTCTACGATGCCACTCTCCAGATCATTAGTTATAGTCACTTGCAGCAAAGGCCCAAAGCACTCTTCGTCCAGGAAGAATTTACTTCCGGTCAGATCGAGAATGCCCGGCGTCAGAAAGGGGAGTTGACTATCTATTTGTTGCATTGGATGCAGTACTTTAGCGCCCTGTTTCACAAACTCCTTATAGGTGCTCAATACTTTGTTTGCACTGCTTAAGTCGATCAGAGGGCCCATAAAGGGCTCGGGTCTTTCGGTGTGGGGACCAATCTTCAAACGCGAAGTCATTTTGATCAAACGTCGTAGAAATGGTTCGTTCCAGGAATCTCTGATCAAAATTAACCTGCGAGCGGCACTGCAGCGCTGGCCTGCCGTTAGAAATCCTGATTGGATAGTGAGGTAGCATGCCGCATCGAAATCGTCAAAGGAGCTAATGACAAGGGGATTGTTGCCGCCCATTTCAAGCGCCAAAATCTTTTGCGGACTCTCAGCAAACAGTTGATTGAGATGGAGTCCGGTGCCAACGCTTCCCGTAAAAAGCAATCCGTTAATGTCAGAATGGTTGGCAAGCATTTGCCCTGCTTCTTTACCGCCCAAGACGATCGAAAGCACGCCTTCCGGTAGACCCGCTTCAATAAAGCACTCTTCGTAAGCCAATGCCGTGCGGGGCGTTTTTTCGCTGGGCTTAAAGAGCACGCAATTTCCAGCTAATAGGGCAGGGATGATATGTCCATTCGGTAAATGGAGGGGGAAGTTGAAAGGACCAAATACGGCGAGCACTCCATGCGGTTTGAAAGAGAGCTCTAACGTCTGATTCGCTATAGGAGTACATTTCTTTGCGCACCGTTCATGGAATGCTTGTTGCGAGATCGTTACTTTCTGGATGACGGAGTTGACTTCAGCTAAACTTTCCCAGTGCGGTTTTCCGGTTTCTTCAGCAATATGGATTGCCAGAATCTCTTTTTTTGCCTCGACGATCTCTTTAAACCTGTGTAAAACAGCAAACCTCTCCTCTGGATCGAGCAGTGACCATGATGCAAAGCTTTTATTTGCGGCAGCAATCATGCTTTCGAGTTGCTTTGGAGAAGTTTCCTCTCCTTGCCAGATCAATGCATTGGTCGCAGGATTAAAGGATTGCAATGATTTCATCTCCCGCGTCAACTTCCAACAATTGTGCTGTTAAAGGATCGATTGCAGCCCCATCGCCCTCTCTTTCCACTTGCCCTAAAGTCACTCTAAAATCCTCACTGACGTTGCTCAAGAATTGCGGTTCTTTATTCAGAGAGCGCACTTTGGTCACGCGTAAGCGCTGTGAATTTTGGATCGTTGCAATTTTCTCTCGTTTACAGACCATTCTGGGGCCTGCATCGAACAGATCGATCTCGCCGGAAAAGCTAAAGTTTTGTTCTTGAAGCAATTTATAAGCAGGTGTTGTACTAACATACGTTTTTCCGATCGCGCCGCGTCCTTCGGGATCAAGAAGATCGATATAGACAGTTTTGGAAGGCATCAATTCTCTTGCACGCTTATCGCCATGATCGATCCTGTCGATCAATTCACGGTAAGAAATGCCCGCAAAGCGTCTACCCATAGAATCCCAAAAGGGAGCGTCGCCCTTTTCATCGATTACGCCGCGCATTTCAGCATAAACTTCGTCTGCAAAGAGATCAGGAAAAGCTTTCATGAAATAAAAACGTGAGTAGGATAGCAACTTTCCCAACCCTTCTTTGCGTGCTTCACGGCTTAAGTAGAGAGAGCAGATTTCTGTCGGACCTTCGTCATAGTGAATGCGTTCTAACGTGGTTACTTCTTTCAAAGAACCGGGATAGTAAGCAGGCAACTGCTCAGAATGCAGCTTAAAGTAATCTAAATTGTTTGTTTTAGGAAATATTCCAGAAACGCCTAAAGTGGTTTTGTCTTTGTAGTTCTCAAGAAGAAAGAGGTAGTAAGATTTTGGGTGAGGCGCTAATGCCAATGAGAGAAACTGCTCGCGCCGCTCTTTATGTTTTGGCAAATTGGTGATCCCAAGCGATGCCGCCTCTGCAAATTCTTTTAGAGCTTCTTTGTCGGACTCTTTAATGGGCCGAGTGCGAAACATCGTCTTTTACCTTTTGAAGCATCTCTTCGACTATTTTCATGCTGGCATCAATCTCTTCATCTTTAATAACCAGTGCAGGCACAAGGAAGCGAATACGAGTAGGGTGGCTTCCCGCAACAAACCCAATCACTCCGTTAGCAAAAAGAGCTTTAGCGCATTTAGCAGCTGTGTCGGGACTGCCATCTAAAGGAGTGAAAGCGACCATGGAGCCTAAACCGAAAGAGCCTTTCACAAGGCCCTGTTTTTCCATTCGAGCGAGATGTTGATGGAAGCGCGTTTCGATCTCCTTCATTCTTCCCTTTTCACCGTAGAAATTTCCGTTGGAGAGAAGATCGAGAATCGCTTGGCAAGCAAAAATGGAAGATGTACTTCCTGTGAAGGTTTGACTTAATAGCAGAGGCCGTGGTTTGTATTCCTCTGTAAAGAAAGTTGCAGCAAGCTGTGTGAGCTTACCGATCGCTGCAATATCGATATAAGATTGCAGTCCCAGCCTTTGGTAGATAAAAAAGTGAGTTGTCCTTGCAAAAGTCTGCACTTCGTCGGCGAATACCGCTATATGGTGTTCCTTGCAGATTTTCATTAAGGGCTCGAAAAACTCTTTAGGCGCTTGCCAGAATCCCGCTTCACCCTGGATCAACTCAAACATCATGATTGCATGCGATTTGGGATAGCGCTGGATAGCGTGCAAAAGAGCCGCTTGTGCGTTGTGAATGCTTTCTTCTGCATGATCGGGATCAAAATAGGGAATGTAGTCTACCTGGAGGTTGAGGGGTAGGCCATCTCTGTATGCGGGTTTGTCGGTCACTTGAGAAAAGGTCAAACTTCTTCCGGCAAAGCAGCGATCAAACGCCAAAATGCGATTCGCAGGAGCATTTTTCTGGAAAGCAAGCTTGACGGCGTTTTCGTTAGCCATCACGCCTGAAGTCGTTAGAAAGCAGTGAGGAAGTCCCGCAATTTCAGATAGTTTTTTCGTAAGGTGATAGGACTCGACATTCTGATGGAGGTTTCCCTGCATTACGATATCGCGCAATGAAGCATCCAGGCTGGCTTCCACAACCTTAGGATGGGAATGGCCAAAGATATGCACTCCAATGCCGGTGATCAAGTCGTATTTGACGCTGCCATCCTCCAACTCCACTAATGCTCCGTTGCCAATCCCACTGCCTAGAAGTGGGTAATAAAGGTGGGCGCCGCGCAGAGCATTGAATGCCGTGATTTCACTTTCATCATGTAAGGAAGGGATTTCAAGCCCTTTGATTTGCGCAGTGTGATCTTTAAGGGCTTCTAAAATTAGCCGTTTGCCTTCCACAATTCTTGGGTCATTAAACAGCTTTTCAGCTCGTGTTTTCCGGTCATTCATGGGCGTAGTTCCACAACAGTTCTAAGGTTAGAAGGGCTCTTTCTATTAAACTCTTTTTTACCATATATTCCTCATTTGTGTGGATCTTTCCTCCAATCACTCCCATCGTATCGATCGTTGGTACTCCGCACGCCTGCAAAGTATTGCCATCGCATACTCCACCAGTTGCGACCGTTTTAAATGGCTGATTTAAGGCAGAGGCTGCCTTCTCGAGAGAGGCAAATAAGCGCTTTGTGTCTGAGCTGAAGTTTTTTGGCGGTTTAAAATTCAGCAAATCCACCTTAACCTCAACATCTTGCGCTTCAGAGATCTCTTTTCCGGCTGATTGCAGTAACTGGAAAAATTGGGAAAGATCGCCTGCATTAAATGATCGGAAATTCATTTTACAAAAGGCATCTGAGGGGATTACATTGATGGCGTGTCCGCCCTTGACTTCTCCCGCATTGATCTGCAATCCCTTAATTTTCTCTCCCTCTCGGAAGGCCGTGTAAATCCACTCTGCCATGGCGCGGTTAGCGCTTCTGCCATCTGAAAAATCCCTTCCGGCGTGCGCCTTTCTTCCTTTAAACTCTGCCATTACATTGTAAGAACCCATTCGTTCAGATACAAAAGAACCGTCAGGATAGGAGGGTTCAAATAGTAAAGCGATATGGGATTGCTTAGCCGCCTCCTGCCAGGCTTGTAGAGAGCCTTGGGAACCGATCTCTTCATCGGAGCTGATGAGCACCTGCCAGCCGATCTTTTCACAACCGTCGCATTGCTCAAACGCCTCCAAAGCGATCAGTAGAGCCACCAGGCCGCCTTTCATGTCAGTAACACCCGGTCCGATTAAATTGTCTTCTGTCTCGATGCATGCTTGAAAAGGGGAATCTGAAGCATGAACCGTATCGAGATGCCCGCCAAGGAGCACTTTTTTGCTAGCATCCATTCTTTTGCTAAATTTAAGAACGGTTTCAAGCTCTTCCTGAAAAGAATTTAAAGGGGAAAAGACTTTCAAAATCTCAGTGCGAATTTTTTGAATGCCTTGAGGATTATAACTCCAAGAGTTGATCTCGCTCAGAGAGGAGAGAAGCTGAATTGCTGCAACTTCCTGACCTTTAACCCATGCTTTTGCTGCCGATAATTCCATATGAGGCCATATTAGCCCAATCATCTTTTTTTTTGATTAAAATTAGCTTTTATCTTAAAGTGCCGGATTAGCTTCTTAAACCAGTATAAGGAGATGCATGCCCCGCAGCAATAACCCTCACGAGGACTTTGAGCTACACCACTCGGAAAATCAGGCAGGCTACGTGCTAATCACCTGCGCCCAGCCTACAAATGGAGGCGAAATGAAGGTCGAGATGACCTACGGCGGAAGCCCTTGCCTGGCCCACATGCTGATCGACGGTGCCCAAACGATACTGGAAGAAGCAGTCGAACAAGAAGCTGAAAACGATCCTTTCCTGGATTGATATAATCTGATCAATGTTCTATTCTGAATATATAGCATGACATCTAAAACACACGTCAACAGTTTGAAGCCGCTGGTTGGTACAATAGCCGGACCGGCATCTGTCGTCTTAAGCGTGCTTCTGCTCGTGATTAAAGAATCCCCTTTTTATATCGACCTTTCCGCAGTGGCACTGGTCGGACTTCTGCTATCCTGGCGTTTCAAAATCAGAGGCGCTGCTGCCTCATCCATCCTCCTAAGCGCCGTCTTTGCCTACGATTATTTTATTGAGATTGATCCTATTGGTCTCTGGGACTTTGGGTTAGCCGCAAGTATAGGCCTCTCTTATTTTATCACAGCATTAGCAAGCCAAGAGACGATCGAAGCGATCCAGAAAGCAGGCAGTACCGCACTGGATGAAATTGCCTCCTGGGAGAAAAAGTTTACAGACCTTCTGCACTCCAATAAGACTCTGGAAGCAGATCTATTCATCAGCAAAGACCGCTTTTTACAGATTAATGACCAACTCAAGGCAAAAATTGAATCCGCAGAAAGAGCAGAACGTCTACTTAAAATCGCTCGCGACGAGCTTCTCTCCCAAACGTCCCTTCGTGAAAAAACCGAAGTGCAATACCACGAATTAAAAAGAGAGCTCGCTCTCATCAAAGAAGACCTCTCTATTGAACGATTAAACTGCAAAGCGATCCAGCAAGGTTCTGAAAAGCTGATTGAGTCTCTGCAAAGCATGTCCAAAGCTGCAGAAGAAAAGCTGCACGACCTCCTCGGACAGTTAGAAGAGATGACCGAAAAGATCAAAACCCTCCAATCAGAAAAAGAAGACCTAGAAAAAGCGCTCGATGAAGCCCTCAAGCCCACAGAGATCGAACTACAAGCTCCGGAAAGAGGCCGCTACTTCGGCCTGTACAATCAGCTCCGCACCCAGTTTGATGAAAAGAAAGAAGAGCTTCAGAAAGCCCGCAAAGAAAACTTCGACCTGCAGCAGCAACTCCTCGAATTGCAAAAAGAACAGGAAGAAAACAGCACTCACGACGTCCACGAACTCAGCGCCTCTTACAAGCGCCTCGCCGACGCCCTTCTCGAAAAAGAACGCGAAGTCGAAGAACTGGAAAACATCGTCGCCCAGCTCCTCAACCGCCCCTAACTTTTCATACAGGAATAGCAGAGACTTTCTCTTAGTATCATGCCCGAATGAATTAACAGGATAAGGCATAGGATCGCCTTCGGCGTCAGGATATGCAGGATAGGAAAAAGAAGGCGACGAAGTCTTTTTCTATTTTCTGAATTCATGTGTGATTTCAGTTGAACGTCTTTCTATTCTTATCCTATTTATCCTGCCGGCGCAGCCGATCCTATGCCTTATCCTGTTAATTAATCACATCGTTAAAATAATTGATATTTAATTTATTGAATTTTATAATCTTGTTTTAATAATAAAAACAGGATTATTCGATGTGTTTGGGGCAGATTGGTCCAATTCAAAGGGTTAATAACGGAATTTACATGGCTGAAGCGGTGGCTCCTACAGGAGAAATCATGTATCTTGCGATGGAGGCTATTGAAAAATCAGATAGAGAGAAATGGGTCAGATATAGAGATACAGCAGCACTCATGGTGAATGGCGGATGTTGGGGTTATGATATAGGGAGTTTAACGCAGCTTGGTACACGTGTTCATAATGAGATCGAATTCAATGAGTTTCTGAAATCGAAGGGGCATTCGGACTTTTGGACAGCAGATCCGCAGAAATTTGAACTGCTTTGTGCTAAGCTCCGCAATCGTAAAATATCCGTAGATAGTTCCGTTGCGAAGGAACTTGCATACATTCCTCATGCTTCAAATGGGATGAATGTATCAAATCAGACTCACATCGTTTATGTGTCTAAAGTGCCTGTTACAGGTCGGGTCGATTTAACTGCGGAATCTAAAGGTTTTGCAGGATGTGTTGACAGTTCTGGCAACTTGATTATGT
>JBKEAL010000043.1:0-1413 GCA_047972195.1 Parachlamydiaceae bacterium | reverse complement strand
CCTGCGTCACGTAATCATGCGCAATTTTGTAGATGCTCTCGGTCAGCGTGCTGTCGTGAATAAACGACTGCCCCAGCAAGGTGCCCGCCCACGCAATGCAACTGTGCGACGAGTTGAGAATGCGGATTTTCGCCTCTTCATACGGGATCACTGAATCCACCATTTCAACGCCCACCGTTTCCAGCGCTGGTCGAGCGTCTTTAAAGTTGTCTTCAATCACCCATTGAATAAAGGTTTCGCCCATCACGGGTGCTTGATCATCAATGCCCGTTTGCTGTTTGATGCGAGCCGGCAGATCGGCCGCTGGGCGCGGCGTGATGCGATCGACCATGGTATTCGGACAGGTGGTGTTCTCTTTCACCCATTGCAACACATCGGTTTTGCCAGTCAGCGTCAGAAACTCCATCAACCCATCGCGAAAACGCTCGCCGTTGTGACGCACGTTGTCACAGTTAAGCAGCGTCACCGGGCCTGCCTCGTCTGCCATGCGGCGCTCAAGAATTTTCGTCACAGTGCCGTAAATGGTTTGATGACCACCGTTGAGATCAGCGCTTAAGACCGCACTGTCGACATCCAGCGTATGGTCAGTTTTGAGGTAGTAGCCGCCTTCGGTCACGGTAAAAGCGATGACTTTCGTCTGCGCCTTGGCCCCTTCATCAATCAGCGGCGCAAGATCAGCTTGCCAAGGCAGTAGCGTTTGAATCGACTTGATGACTTCGTAATGACGCTCACCCGCCGGGCTCACGGTTTCTAGCACATATTCGCCATTTTGCGCTCGCAACGCGTCGACGGTGGCTTCGGCATCATTGCGGATGTTGCCCGCAGCGATATGCCAGCATTGATCGCCCGATGCCAACAATTTGTGGAGATACCACGCTTGGTGCGCGCGGTGAAATGAACCCAGACCGATGTGAAGCCACGTGTATTGGTTTTTCATGATGATTCCTCGTTCTTATTGAATGACGCCACTCTAATCGATCAAATTATCAAATAAAGAGCCATAGATCACAAATGAACAAAAGACCATTTATAGGTCTTTTGTTCATTTGTGGGTAATTGATAACTATTGCACTCCGAAGACGTTCGAGAGAAGATACGACGTATTCGTGCGCCCAAGACGAAAAACCAAGGCTTTATAACAGGCGCAAGACATTGAATAGTAAGGATGAAATATGGCAAGAGACGACAGCTTTAAAACCGACCAAATGGTGCGTGCCGCTTGGATGTATTACATCTCCGGCCGCAATCAGAGCGATATTGCGTCTGAACTCGGTTTATCCCGTCCGGTGGTGCAACGTTTGATTGCGGCAGCCAAAGAGGAAGGCATTGTTTCGGTTGGCCTGCACCACCCGATTTCAACCTGTTTAGATTACGCAGAACTGCTGAAAGCGAAGTATCAACTGGTGGAGTGCA
>JBKEAL010000010.1:0-19511 GCA_047972195.1 Parachlamydiaceae bacterium | reverse complement strand
GACCATCCCTTTGTTTTAATGAAGAGCATTTGCAAAGGAACGTGCAAAGAGGAGATTCTGAAGGATGCCTCAAAATTGAATCTGCTTTGGGATTCTGATCAAATCCGGAAGGCCATACAAGAAGAAGATCTCTCTGCAATCCAAACCTTGGTTATCTATACGTGGCATATAGCGCATCAACGTTATTATGAAGCGTTGGAATTCGTTGCCATGGGCATGATGTCAATGCTTCCTTTCACCATCCAGGGAAAAAGAATCGAACAATGGGGGGATTTAAAGAAGATTAGGGTTGAGCGGTTTTCGGAGGCCTTACAAGGAAAGTTGTCCGCTGATGATATCAAGGCAAATTTAAGTTTTGTAGGAGAGGAGAGTGTTATCCTGGAACGACGGGCATGGTTTTTCGAATGGATCGATGCCCATCGGGATAACAAAGAGGCTCTTGCGAGCTTCGTGCAAGGATTTACCGGCGGAAGAGCACTGGGTGGACCCATTACAATAAAAGTAACTCCCTTTGTAGATGGATTGTTTCCTCATACCTGTTATGGCGGGGCTGATCTTCATCCCGAAGTGACTAAAGAGCTGTTATTTAAAGAGTTTGATGATTTTGTCTCAGGGAAAGGGCAGCATTTCACGCAAATTTGATTCGTAGATTTTAAACTTCTAATCGAACAAAATGCGTAGTATGGCTCACCCGATCATTGTGTGGTTTCGGAACGATTTAAGACTTGCTGATCATCAGGCGTTGACTGCTGCTGCACTGAAAGGACCAGTGGTTCCTCTCTATATTTATAGCGAGGAAGAGGAGGGGGAGTGGCCTCTCGGCGGGGCAAGTAAGGTATATCTTCACGATGCGCTGATCGCTTTAAAGCAATCGATCCCTGAGCTTCTCATTTTGGAAGGCAGGTCTTTGGATGTTTTATTGCAAGTGGCTGGAGCGACAGGCGCTAAAGGGGTTTACTGGGGCAGAAGATATGAGCCTTCTTCAATTGCACGCGATAGTCAAGTTAAAGAGGCTCTCAAAAAGAAGAGCCTAGAGGCTGTTTCTTTCAATCATTCCCTTTTATTAGAACCGTGGAATATTCTGAATAAGTCCAAACAGCCCTATACGGTATTTACTCCCTACTACAAAGCTGTTTTGAAGGAGCTTGAAGTGGCAAAGCCTCTTCCGATTCCGCATTTTGGTTGTTTTAAACATTCCATCCCGTCAGATGATTTAAAGCTTCTTCCCAAAGTGCATTGGGACCGTTCGATCCATTCCTCCTGGAAGGCAGGGGAGGCGCAAGCGGTGTTACACCTTAAGGCTTTTTGCGAGGCGCATTTGCACGATTATGAGCAAACGCGCAATTATCCGGCGATAGATCAAGGAGTGTCTCATCTTTCTCCAGCCTTGCATTTTGGTGAGATTAGCCCGCGCACGATTTGGCACAGGGTTTCCCAAAGCAAAGACAGTGAACCCTACTTAAGGCAGCTTGTGTGGCGCGACTTTGCCCACTATCTTCTCTATCACTTTCCTCATACAGATTTACATCCTTTGAGAAAGCAATTTGAGGCCTTCCCATGGCACTCAGATGGAGCTAAATGGGAAGCGTGGAAAAAGGGAAGGACAGGATACCCCTTTGTCGATGCAGGCATGAGAGAGCTTTGGGCAACAGGGTGGATGCACAACCGCGTACGCATGGTTGTCGCTTCATTTCTCGTTAAAGACTTGCTCCTTCCCTGGCAACAGGGAGCGCGCTATTTTTGGGATACTTTAGTGGATGCAGATTTAGCCAATAATACGTTTGGCTGGCAGTGGAGCGCGGGTTGCGGCGCAGATGCAGCACCCTATTTCCGCATTTTCAACCCCACGCTGCAAGGGGAAAAGTTTGATCCGGAAGGCGAATACATCCGCAAGTGGGTTCCTGAGTTGAAACAGGTGACTTCGCAATGGATTCATCAGCCTCATACAGCTCCAACAAAGCCGAGAGATTATCCACTTCCGATTGTCGACCATGCTAAAGCTAAAGAAGCTGCCTTGGTAGCGTTTCATTCGTTAAAGGAAGAGAGTCATGGCTAGAGTATTGATTACCGGTTCTACAGGCTATGTGGGGAACCGTTTAAAGAAAACCCTTTTTGAAATGGGTTATCCATTGACTTTGCTTGTGCGATCGCACACTTTGGTTCCCGATCACCCGCAGGACAGCGAAAAGTATGTAGTTGGGGATGGAATTGATAAACGGGTACTTGCTGAAGCGTTTCAAGACGTTGAGATGGCGTTTTATTTGATCCACTCCATGGGGGCTGCAGAGGATTTCTCTGATCTCGACCGGCAAATTGCCAAGCATTTTGCGGAAGCTGCGGCTAAGGCAGGTGTGAAGAGGATTGTGTATCTGGGAGGCTTAGGAAGCCATTCGGATCAACTGTCTGCCCATTTGCAAAGCAGACATGAAGTGGGAGAAATTCTTCGAATGCACGCAGAGGGAGTGCAGGTTCTTGAATTCCGTGCTTCGATCGTGATCGGTTCCGGAAGTTTGTCTTTTGAAATGGTGCGCGCATTGACCGAGAAGCTTCCTATCATGATCACTCCTTTATGGGTGTATACAGAAGCTCAGCCAATCGGTATTGACGATCTTTTGCAATACCTCGTCAAGAGCATCACTATTGAGATAGAAGGCAATTTGATCTTTGAGATCGGAGGCAAGGACCGAGTCTCTTATGCCGGCTTGATGAAGGAATACGCAAAGCAAAGAGGATTAACGCGTTGGATGATTCCCGTGCCGGTGCTTACTCCTTGGCTTTCCAGTTTATGGCTCGGCTTGGTCACGCCTCTCTATGCCCGTGTCGGAAAGAAGCTGGTAGAATCGGCGATCTGCCCTACCATCGTGCATGATCCCTTAGGAACGCATCTCTTTGGCATTCATGCTGTGGGATTTCGAGAAGCGATACATAGGGCACTTGAAAACGAAGGGGCTCAGGCCCCTTTATCTCGATGGAACGAATCGTACTCAGCTTGCGGAAGAGAGGTAACAGCCGAGACTTCAGAGAAGTATGGCGAGCGGTTTATCGATTCGCGCGAAGAGATCGTGCCATTTCCTCCGGAAGCCGCTATGAAGCCGATTCTTGAAATAGGCGGAAGCCACGGGTATTATGCATATAACATTCTATGGAAGTTAAAGGGATGGTCAGACCTTTTAATTGGAGGTGTAGGTTTCCGGCGTGGGAGAAGAGATCCCGAAAAACTTTTGCAGGGGGATGTTGTCGACTTCTGGAGAGTAGAAGAGGTTAAGCCTCCCTTTCTTTTACGTTTGAAATCGGAGATGAAAATGCCGGGACGCGCCTGGCTTGAGTTTTACGTCGAACCGTGCAAGGATGGGTCAAAGATCACACAAAGGGCCCTCTTTGATCCTTCAGGAATCAGCGGCGTTATTTATTGGTATTTACTCTATCCGGTGCATTTACTGGTATTTAGAGGAATGTTAAAAGGGATAGTGAGGAAGGTAAAGTTATGCAAATCGCCATCGCAGGAGCTTCGGGACTCGTAGGAAGCGCGCTTGTTCCCTTTTTAGAAAAGGGGGATCACGTGGTCATTCCGTTAAAAAGGGAGAGCGATCAGCTTTACCATTTACACGATCTAACACCTGATGTCGTTATTAATTTGAGCGGTGAGAACATCGCATCGCGCTGGTCAGAGGAAAAAAAGAAGAAGATACGAGACAGCCGCGTTCGCACGACCGAGATGCTGGCTCGAGAAGCAGCGACCTCCAAAAACCCTCCAAAGCTATTTCTTAACGCCTCTGCGATCGGCTACTACGGAAATCGGGAAGAAGTGACTCTTGACGAATCGGCATCCAAAGGTTCGGGGTTTTTGTCTGATGTAGTGGAAGCATGGGAAAGAGCGTTACAACCTCTTAAGGCTGCGAAAATCCGCACTGTGGCGATGCGCTTTGGCGTGGTGTTGAGCCAAGAGGGCGGTGCCTTGGCCAAAATGCTGACGCCTTTTAAGTTGGGCATGGGGGGTCCGGTCGGTTCCGGCAAGCAGTTCATGAGTTGGATCGCCATAGACGACATCTTGGGGGCGATCCATCATGCGATCACTGAAGAGCGTTTGGAAGGAGCCGTCAATTTCGTTGCGCCTCATCCTGAGAGAAATGGAGACTTTGTAAAGACTCTCGGAGCTGTTTTGGGACGACCAGCGATCGTTCCAATGCCGGAATGGTCCGTGAAGCTTCTCTTTGGCGAAATGGGGCAGGAGATTTTGTTATCAGGCGCTAAAGTAGAGCCTAAGAAGCTTTTGGATTCGGGATATCCATTTCTTTATCCCGACTTGAACAGTGCGCTTGTGAAGATTTTAGGGAGGGAGTGATGGAGTATAGAAGTTTAGGAAGATCAGGATTGAAGATCAGCGAGCTTTCATTTGGCTCCTGGATCACATTTGGCACCAAACTGGATCTGCATGCTGCCCGCCAATGCATGAGAATTGCCTATGATGCTGGCGTTAACTTCTTTGATAATGCAGAAGCCTATGGAGAAGGTGCAGCTGAACTTTTTATGGGGGAAGCTTTGCGTGAATTCAAACGCGAAAACGTCGTCGTCTCTACAAAAATCTTCTGGGGAGGCCGAGAGCCCAATCAAACCGGACTTTCATGGAAGCACCTTGTCGAAGGGGCGAAAAATTCCTTAAGGCGCTTACAGTTAGACTATGTAGACCTATTATTTTGCCACCGACCAGACCCTAGCACCCCCATCGAAGAGACCATGAGAGCAATCGATTATCTAGGAAAAGAAGGACTCTTCTTTTATTGGGGAACCTCTGAATGGAGCGCAAAAGAGATCGAAAGAGCACACCAGATTGCAAAGGAATACAATCTAAGGCCTCCTACAATGGAGCAGCCGCAGTACAATCTCTTTTGCCGTGAACGCGTAGAAAAGGAATACTTGCCTTTGTATGACGAGTATGGAATGGGCACAACTATCTGGAGCCCGCTTGCCTTCGGCGTCTTAACAGGAAAATACAACGAAGGATTGAGCGCTGAAAGCCGATTAAAATTGCATCAGGAACTGCAAACTTACCTGACTCCCAAGCATCTCGAGCAGGTGAAGGCGCTGTCCGTGATTTCTAACGAACTCAACTGTTCGCTTGCAGAACTGGCCATCGCCTGGTGCCTAAAGAACCAGCACGTCTCAACCGTCATCATCGGCGCCTCAAGCCCCGAACAGCTCCAGGAAAACCTCCGAGCAAAAGACTTGAAGCAGCGCCTGACGGATGAAGTGATGCACTCCATCGCTGCCATATTCTAGACAATTTATTATCTATACGCTCGGATTTTTTCATCGCAAAGCGAGCCAGTGTCCTCGGTCACTGGCTCGCTTTGCGATGAAAAAATCCGAGCTTATGGGCGTGGGTAGCGGTTAGAATTTAACCGCTAGGTGGCCGCCAACGTATGGAGCGTTTTTGAAGTCGTAACGCTTAATGTGGTGGTGTCGTTTGTTGGACGCTTTGACACGGCCGCCAAGGATTTCACCAGCGTGGATGTCGCCTTCGATCTTTTTATTTTCAGATTGATAGGCGATTTGGAATTCAGCACCAGCAGCTCTATATTCCACTAGGCCTCTCGAATAGTAGTTATCCTTGCCTACGCGGTGGCGCTGTTCGAAGGCTCGGCTTGCAACTTTCAGACTCCACTCAGGAGTTAAGCTATAGACAAGAGCAATATCCAATGGATAGACGAGATTAAGTTTCCAATCTTCGCTGATCTGCCAGTCGATACCGATGATCGGATAGAGGTGGTCAATTCGGTAACCAGTCAATGCGATGAAGCCGAAGTGCAATCCGAGGCACTCTGAGTAGGCGTATCTTCCGGAGAGGAGCAAGTCAAAGAATATGTAATCAGACCATTTGAAATGGTTCAGGTCAAAGCTTGCTTTCACTTGTGCTGCCCAGTTCCAGTTTTCGACTCTGCTGGAAAATCCGCTGATGGCTACGCTTGCTACGTTGAACTGGTTTTGGTCAAAGTAGGGGTTTTTCCATTTGATTTGTGTGTAGTTATACCCAGCTGTCGCGATTAAGCCTTCTTTGTTGCACTCGTCGTAGTAAAATACGAGGTTTGCATCGATCTCTGCTTGCCCAAACTCGACATTGTCGAGGCTCTTTCTGCAGCGTTTATGTTCAAAATCGGCTTTCCCGGCCCAATCGGCAAAAGCGCCAATAGAAAAAGGCCCGCACTCTTGTTCTTTCGATTCTGCCAAGATCTGCTGTCCGCTGTAGTTTTCAATGTTTAAGTCCGTCGCACTCACAGTTTGGATGAAGGCACAGGACATGGCGAAGAATGTAAAGAGGGCTTTTCTTTTCACAAGGAACTCCAATTTTACGAGGGAGTTGTAAACTCCAATTTGGGGCCAAATTCGCGCTTTCGCCTGCGGGTCGATCTCCTCGCAAATTGCCTATTCGATTTGAATATGTCAATTTGCGAGGAGATCGACCGGCAAGCGAGATCATCAAATTTGACCTCCAAAGCGAGCTTGCAACTCCCTCTTTTTTCAAAAGACTTTTCTACACTTCCTCGATCTCATTTGTCAAGAAGGATTCCACTCATTCTTTGAAGTTCCTCTTCGCGCTCTGTAGCGGAAAGCCATTGAATGGTAGATAGGGTACGGCCTTGGATTTCTTTCTTAGAAATATGGAGATGGTGGTCACCGCTCTTAGCAACTTGAGGGAAGTGGGTGACGGCAAAGACTTGCTGCTTTTCGCCAAGTTTTTTTAGTTTGGTGCCAATTTTTGCAGCAGTTGTTCCTCCGATATTGGCATCGATTTCGTCAAAGACTAGTGTGCTTAAACCTTCATCGCGCGCAAAGATCAGATGGATCGCTAAGAGGACGCGCGCAAGCTCACCGCCGCTGGCAGCCTCTTTTAAGGGAAGGAACGGTTCGCCTGGGTTGGCAGCCAAGAGAAACTCTACTGAACTAGACCCTGTCGAACGCATCTCTTCTTCTTTAACTTCGATTGTGAAGCGCGCCTTGTTCATGTTTAGCTCATGGAGCTCTTTTTCAATGGCGTTTTCCAGCTCTCTTGCGGCCTTTTCACGCTTTTTATGGAGGGTTTGGGCCAGGCGCTCTGCTTTTTGCAATGCTGACGCATGTTCTGCCGTTTTAGTTTCGACGGTCTCCTCCAGTTTTTCCAACACTTGAGCTCGTTCTCTTTGTCGATCGGCGTGGGCGCGGATCTCATCTAAAGTTGCACCATATTTTTTCTTGAGTTTGGATAAAAGAGTGAGACGGTCATTGGTGCTTTCCAGTAGTTCTGGATTGGGTTCCACTTCCGTTTGGTAGTTGTGGATGAAGTGAGAGAGCTCTTCTGCCTCTGCAAGGAGGCTCTTCAACAGCTCCAGATCGTTTGCTGTTTGCGGATCCTTCTCCAGAAGCTTTTGAGCTGCCGGCTTGATGGAACGCAATAGGGAAAGCACACCTCGATCTGCATTTAAAACGCGATCGATGCCGGAAGCAGACTGCCACAATTCATCTGAAGAGGCAAGTCTTGAGTAGCTTTGGAAGAGTTCTTCTTCCTCGCCTTCTTTGAAAGCCGCTTCTTCGATCTCCTCGATCTCTCTACGACAGGTTTCGAGCTCTCTAAGGCGCAAGGGAAGCTGTTCATGGAGCTGTTCTATCTCTTTTTTTAACTCTTGAAGATTCTTCCAGAGTTCCTTAAAAGACCCCAACTCCTTGTCCAGTTCGGCATACTGATCGAGAAGAATTCGATGCTCTTCCGGTTTTAAAAGCTTGTGGCTGGCGTGTTGGGTGATCACTTCTGCCAACTGCTCGCCGATCTCTTTCAGAAGGGTTAACTGCACAGACTGATGGTTGAGAAAGGCGCGGCTCTTCCCATTGGATGAGAGTTCTCTTTTGACGATCAGAGGTTCATGCTCCTCGTAAATGATGCCTTTCTCTTTTAAAAGGGCTCTGACAGGGTGGTTAAAGTGCAGATCAAAGATTGCTTCTACAAAGGCTTTTTCAATTCCCATGCGGATGAGGCTGCTATCCGTACGCGCGCCTAAAGCAAGCTGAAGGGCTTCTAAGATAGCAGATTTACCCGAACCTGTTTCACCGGATATGACGGAAAACCCCTTCTCAAAAGGCAAAGCCGCATGGTCGACCAAGATCAGATTGGAGATATGAAGTTCTTTTAAGGTCATAGCTTAAGGGTCAAAAGCCCCATTGAGAACATTGGCTAGCTGCCCGCCGCTCATTTCCAGAAAATAGCTGTCTTCAGAAATTTTGGGGATGTTAAATACGATGTTCTTCTCTTTGATCATGACAGGAATCAGTTCAATGTTCCCACCTTCGAATCGATAGAGAACGATCCTTTCATAAGGGAAGGTGCTCGTTTCAATCGTAAAGTCGCTTTTTTTCACTTTGGCAGCGCGGTTGAGGTATTCAATAAGTAATTGTTGCTGGTCAAAATTGAGCGTATAGGGTGTGTTCTTATGGAATATAGCCGAGCCTTTTAGATCTCCAATGGTGGAGAGCTGAGGAGTAGTTGTAGGGTTATTTGTTGGAGTAATCTGCAGAAATAGAAGCGCGATTACGCCGACGACACCTAAAAAGATCAATACGGTCAATTTGTTGTTTTGCATAAGTAAGGATTTTGTGCGATCTATCAAATAACGTCAAGATCCTAAAATTTGGGACATCGTTTTGAAATGTTTCTTGGCAATCGTGTCAAATATCTCGAGGCCTCTCGAGCGGTAGATGTTTTTGCCGCATTGCAGCACTTTGTCTGAGGCGCCTTTCGGAAGGGGGATCTGGCAGTCCTGAGAAATTTTTTCCAGACCGGAAACAAAACCATCTCGTGCAAGAATGGAAGCTGCCGCAACCAACGGATCGCTTTCTGCTTTAGTTCGCTGTTCCAGATTGATCTTCACTCCTTTTCGTTTCAGGGCGTTCAATACATGCGGCTGAGCGCTAAATTGGTCGACTAGCGCTTGGGTGCAGCCGGTTTCTTCGGCAAGAGCCGCGATGACGGTTGCATGTCCCCAGGCTAACAATAAATTCAAGTTGCCGAATTTAGGATAGATCTCATTGTATTTGTGAGGGTTAATTCTGACAATCTGATGGGGGATTTCCTGTCTGATTTGCTTTGCAATTTTTGCAATCGTGCCATCATTTAACGTTTTTGAGTCCGCAACACCCATTTTCAGCAATTTTTCTATTTCTTCTTTCCCGCCGTACACCCCGGCAATGACGAGAGGTCCGAAGAAATCGCCTTTTCCTGCTTCGTCCACTCCGATGCGAGGCGTCGTGTCGTGTTGGGCAGCTGGGTGAGTAAATTGCACGCTTTTAAGGAGTTCAGGTTCAAGATAGAATTCAATAAAGTCAGGGCTTTCTTTGCCTTGTACGACCAATTTTCCCGATTTATAAAGAGTGACAGTCAGGCTCTTCTTTTTTCCCTGAAATGCCGTATGTTCGGGTTGAAGCATCTCAAACCCTTGGTTTATAAGATCTTCTTTTAGCTTGCGGCTCAAGGCCAGATCGAGGTTTGTGACGTACATCTGTAAAATTTGCCTGAATATCCAATCAGATCTATACTACCGGAAAACCTTTAAAAGTAGAATCAGAAGATGAGTCATCCAGTTGTACAGGGCCTAAAAGAGATCGGCGACCATTTCGGTAAGCGCCGTAAAGAGTTGAACCTCTCCTTAAAAGAGGTTGAAAATGGCACTTCGATACGCATGTCCTATCTACAAGCGATTGAAGAAGGGCAAATGGATAAATTGATCTCCCCAGTCTATGCACAAGGCTTTGTAAAACAGTACGCCAACTTCCTCGGCGTCGATGGAGAATCCCTCATCAGAGAGCACTCCGACATCTTCAGCAAGAAAGAAGCGCAGGAGTTTGCCTACGGCATCGGCACACTAGAGATGCGCGGCACTCCCGGCTCCAATGTCAAGTGGGTCCCCAACACCCTGATGTTCGTAGCATTCATCGTGCTCTTCTTAGCCGCCTGGTATTTCGCAAAGTTTTTTGAGCTTATTTAAATAAGCTCAAAAACTCGACAAGCAATCTTAAGCCATATCCTGATATACCAATTAATATGTGATGTGAGAGAGCGTTAGACCTTGTGCAGGTGCTGTCACACCGGCTAAAGTGCGATCATGTAACTGTAAGATCTTCTCAACGTCTTCAGAAGTCATTTTTCCGCAGCCGACGTAAGCTAGAGTTCCTGCAATGTTCCTGACCATTTTGTAGAGAAAGTGGTTGCCCGTTACTTGAATAGTGAGGCGCTCATGTCCTATAGGTTCAATGAGAATTGAGTGCACAGTACGAATGTGGTTTTCATATTCTTCGTTGTTTTTCTGATTGCAAAATGCGGAAAAATCGTGCGTTCCTTGTAGCAGTGCTGATGCATCGCGCATCATGGCAATATCTAAAGGATAGTGGAAGTGCCACGAGTAGAGACGATGTTGCGGGAGCTGCACCTTGCCATAGCAAATGGCGTATTCATAGGTTTTGGTATTGACATTGAGTGTAGGATGAAAACCAGGCGGCGCTTCTTCAGCTTCTAAAACAGCGACATCCGGCGGGAGTAATGCATTGATTCCAATGAGGAATTTATGATAGTCAGTAATCGGTTTCGTCGAATGAAAGTCGACGACTTGACCCTTCGCATGGACACCGCGGTCTGTGCGGCTGGCTGCTTGTAGTGTGATCTTTTCTTGTAGAATCTGTTCTAAGGATTTTTCGAGGGCCTCTTCGATTGAAGGGCCGCTCTTTGTCTTTTGCCATCCAAAGTAATTAGTGCCGTCATAGGCCACTAACAACTTGTGCTTTACAGGCAGCATTTACCTGTAATAAAGAGTTGGACGCCTGTGGAAAAACGTTCGATTGCTAGAAGGATCAGCACCATGCCCATCAGCTTTTCGCAAGCGATTAGGCCGTTCGTGCCGAGGATACGATAGAGCACTGATGAACTAAACATCACGATAGAAGCAGCAACCCAGGATAGGAAGATGGCGCCCAACACCAGAGGCTGGCTAGGTTCCAGAGTTGTGTAAAGCATGATAGTAGCCAACAGCGCTGGACCGGCAATCAAAGGAACTGCTAAAGGAATGATGAAGGGCTCACCTTCAGGAAGGTTGGCTCTTGGACTGTCGATTGAAGGGAAGAGGATCTTCAGAGCGGCCAAGAATAAGATTAAGCCGGAAGCGAGTCGAATGGCAGTCTCGGAAATGTGCAATACATCAAAGAGATATTCTCCGATAAAATTGAATAGCAGCATGAAACCAAGAGCGATTAGCATTTCGCGGCCGAGAATAAGGAACTGTCTTTTTCTAGGAAGTTTTTCGACGAGCTTCAAATAGGACGAGACATTACCGAAGGGGTCCATGATTAGAAAAAACATTAATGAAAGTGTAAATAGTGTCATACCTTACCTAAAAAATCGATAAACATGCGGACGCCCATCGCCAGCATTCCAACGCCGATTACGGCCAGAAGCATTCCCATCAACTGTTCTAATGCAGTCAAGCCTCTTTTTCCGAGAAGTTTCTGCAAATAGGGTGCCATCGCCAAAACAAACATGACGCCCGCCCAAGCGAGCACAATAGCGGATGTGATCTTCAGGTTGTCCGCTTCCTGTTTGGAAAAGAGCATGATCAAAGTCAACACGCCCGGACCTGAGAGAAGCGGAGTGGCAATCGGGACCACGAAAGGTTCACGCGTTAAAGTCTTGCCCGAGGCTTCTTCATGTTTTGGGAAAATCATCTGCAGCGCGACAACCAGCAATAGCGTTCCGCCACAAAGTGTCATGGAGTAATCGTGAACTTTAATCAGAGAAAGAAATTGTTCTCCGGCATATTGAAAGAATAGGGCGATCAAAAAGGAAAAAAATGCTTCCCGGATTAGAATCAAGCGCTGTCTTTTGAAATCGATGTTTTTTACTAAAGCCAATATTGTCGGCGTGTTGCCAATAGGGTTAGTAACTAAAAAGAATGTAAGCGCTAGTTGAAACAGTGTCATAGAAAAATTGTATAGAAACTATGGATAATAAGCAAGGGCAAAAGCATCAATATCCCGTGCCCGATTTTACTCTAACGCTGCGATCCTATCCAGAGCGGCCTGCGTTTGCTCGCGATTGCAGAAGGCGCTGAAGCGCATGAAACCTTCGCCTTTTGGGCCGAAGCCGGCGCCTGGTGTGGCAACCACATGGCATTTTTCGAGCAGGGTTTGAAAGACATCCCACGATTTTTGTCCGGGAAATTGGACCCAAACGTATGGGGCGTGATCGGCGCCAAAGACTGGGTAACCTAATTCGAGAAAACTTTTCTTGATGAGCTTGGCGTTTTGCAGGTAGTAATCCGTCTGGAGGAGCATTTCTGCTAGACCTGTTTGCTCTAATGCTGCAAGGGCGCCTTCTTGGGCGATATTGGATGCACCGTTGAAAAAGGTGGTGGCGATTCTTAACCAATCGGTTCTAACGGAGTGGCCGTTATCAAATTTTAAAGCTTCTGGAACGACAGACCAGGCAAGGCGAACGCCTGTGAAACCGGCCATTTTTGAGAAGGAGTTTAGTTCAATGGCCACCTCTTTTGCACCCTCAATTTCGTAAATCGTTTTTGGGCAGTCGACAGAACGAATGTAACTCGCGTAGGCTGCGTCGAAGATCAGAATGGAATGGTTCTTTTTTGCAAAGGCAACGAGCTGCTTCAGTTGTTCACGAGTCGCTGCGGCGCCAGTTGGATTATTTGGAGAGCAAAAATAAATCAGGTCCGTTTTCGGCGCTTTTTCCAGATCGGGAAAAAAATTGTTTTCAGGGCTGCATGGCAAGTAAGCAATGCCTTCGTAACCGGAACCGTTATGCGCATCGGTTTGCCCCAACGTTACGGAGGTATCGACGTAAACGGGATAGGAAGGATCTTGGACGGAAATTGTACAATCGGAGCCAAATAGAAGCTGGAGCCTTCCAATGTCGCATTTGGAGCCGTCTGAAACGAAAATCTCATCGGCGTTGATCATCCCTTGATAGAAGGTGTGTGCGATCTTTTCTCTTAAAGTCTTTTGCCCCTGCTCTGGACCATACCCGTTGTAGCCTTCTCTCGTGCCGAGTTTTGCTGCACCATGCACTAAGCCTTTAACTATCGAAGGAGGGATCGGTTCCGTCGTGTCGCCTATTCCCAGATTGATAAATTGTGTGCCCGGATGTTCAGCCAGATAGGCGTTTTTTCTTCGATTGATTTCGGGGAAGAGATAGCCGCCTTGCAGCTTCTCAATGTGTTTGTTTCTTTTAACCATGTGTCAGTAGGGGAAGTTTTAGGGTTTCGTAAAGATGGCGCAATTTTCGTTCATTTTCATGTTCAAGTGGGCTTAGAGGAAGTCTCAAGGGTCCGCTTGGTAGTTCGTCGTAGTGCATGAGCGTTTTGATCGGGATCGGGTTTGTTTCAATAAATGCACCTCTAAATAGTGGAAGAAGCGCATAGTGCAGCTCTCTTGCTGTATTCCAGTCATTTGCAAGACAAGCATCGACTAAAGCGTGCACCTCTTCAGGGATCAAATTGCTAACAACAGAGATCACGCCATGCCCGCCAAGAGCGATGACCGGTAATGTTAAGTTGTCATCGCCGGAAAGGATGGTGAAGTCAGAGCGGGTGTTGCGCGCCATCTCAATCACTTCCATGATTTGGGAAATATTGCCTGAAGCTTCCTTAACAGCCGTAATGTTGTTCACTTGCAGCAGTTTCTGCAAAGTGGAGGTCGCAAGGTTGACGCCGCATCTTCCTTGAATATTGTAGATGATGAGGGGGAGAGAGGTGCTGGCGGCAACGGCAGAATAGTGCTGTAAAAGTCCTTCTTGAGTGGGTTTGTTGTAGTAGGGAACTACCACCATCGCAGCGTCTGCACCCAATCTTTCTGCCCATTGCGTTTCTGCAATAGTATCCGCAGTCGAATTGGATCCTGTTCCGACAATCAATTGAAAATGGGAAGGAATGATCTTTCGCGCCAGATTCAGGAGTCTTGTTTTCTCTGCCTGCGTGAGGGTGGGGCTTTCACCGGTTGTGCCAAAGAGAACGACGCCCTGAATACTGTTTTGGATCTGAATTTCGATAAGCTTTTGAAACCCTCTTTCGTCGATCGATCCATCTTCTAAAAAGGGAGTGATGAGCGCTGTGTAGGTTCCTTTGATCATTTGAGAAGGTCCTCCATGGTAAAGTAGCCTTTTTTCCCATCGATCCACTCAGCCGCTACAACTGCGCCTAAGGCGAATCCTTCGCGGCTTTTGGCTGCATGGGTCAATGTAATGCAATCTTCAGGGGAGTCGATCACCACTTCATGCGTTCCTGGATTAGATCCAACCCTCAATGAGGTAAAGTGGAGCATCTCTGGAGAGATCTTATCTTCCGGAAGAGAAAATTGCGCCTCTTTTTTGCGCGGCCATTCGCTCAAGATCGCATCAGTTAAAGCGATTGCCGTTCCTGAGGGAGCGTCTGCTTTAAGATTGTGATGGATTTCAAAACCGCCAATATCGTACTGCTCATAGGGACTGAAGAGTCGGGCAGCTTCCTTGACCAATTTTTTAAATAGAAGCATCCCAATCGAAAAATTGGGGGAAAATAAAATAGCGGTCTGATGCTTGTCAGCAAGTGCTTTTACTGCATCTAAATGATCCCATCCTGTCGTACCAATCACTAAAGGCTTTTTTGCTATGGCGCACGCTTCAGCGTGTTGTAAAACGGATCCAGGTTCAGAAAAGTCAATTAAGATGTCTGCTTTATTCAAGCACTCTTTTAAAGGACCTTTTGAAGAGGAAGAGATTGCACTGATCTCGTGGCCTCGCTTTAAAGCGATCGCCTCGATCAGTCGTCCCATTTTGCCGTAACCGATCAATCCGAGCTTAAGGTTTTTTCTGGGCAAGGTTCCTCCACACAGCTTGAAGCACATTTTTTTGGTCTTTGGTCAAGCCATAGTGGATCATAATGCAATCGTCATTTTGTTGAAATGCCGCAAGCGTCCAATTGGCCGAGCCGTGGGCTAAATAGTTTTCATCAATCCACACAAACTTATGATGTAGAAGTTCTTGCCCCGAATTAAAGTGCAGCGGGATTTTTTCTTTTTTCAAAAGGGCAGCGATCTTTTTGCTCGCATTGCGCGAAGTGCTCAAGTCCATGGCTACCTCTACATCGACGCCGCGTTTTTTAGCTTGGACGAGACAATCAGCCAGATCCTGCCTTGTGAAAGTGTACATCGCAACCCGAACGCTCTTCTTAGCACTACCGATCATCTTTTTTAACTCGCCTAAAGCTTCCCCATTGTCCGGAAGAAAATGAAGCGTTGAAGCCTGTTTCTTCAACGTAAATCGGATAGGGAAGGAGCCAACGATTTTGCCGTGGTGCGACATGTTTCCCATCTGCATGAGGATTCGAGAGGCAACCTCTTTACATTTGATCGTCTCCACTAAGTTGAAGTGTTTGGTCAAGGAGTCGTGGGTAAAATTGGCAGAGCCGATCCAGATCGTTTCAGCATCAATGACCACAATCTTTTGGTGCATCAACCCCTGAGCCGCCCTGGGTATCAATTTGATCTTTTTGTGCAGCAGTTCTTCAACGCCAGCAGACGCCTCATGATCGCAAAGAATCAAGACTTTTACACCCTCTTCCGCCTTCTGATTTAAAGCCTTGATTAGCTTGCGGTCCTTTAATGCATAAATGACAATCGATACCGATTTATTTGCTTGCCGAATGCTCTCTACAAGCGTATCGCGTATATTATCCGGCCCCGGAATCTGGTACAGAAGCGGCACATCGCCATCAACCGCCAAAGGAGCCGGCTGATGCGACTCAAACGAATAAAAGAACGTGCAGAGAAGTAATACGATAAATGAGATGAAACGCTTTTTTATCCGGAATGGGGTTTTACGTGCCATTATTTACCAATAAGTTGTGATTTTTTATCGCAAAGGCGCAAAGATGCGAAGGAGTTCAAAAGTTATTCACGACTCGTTCAATGCCATCTTTCAATTGTTGATTCCCAAAATTAAGAATAAGTCCTAATTTTAAACCTGTTAAACGAAGATAAGTTAAGAGCTGTGATTTAAAAATAGGATGGTTATTTTCTACAGCTTTAACCTCTATAATCAATTTATTCTCTACCAACAAATCCACGATTAAACGTTCTTGAGTGTCTATGCCTTTATATGAAACTTTGATAGGTACCTGTCTTTTTACTTGGATCCCCTGCAAAGATAATTCATGACATAACGCTGTTTCATAGATACTTTCAAGTAGTCCAGGACCTCCAAGGGTCTTATGAACCTCTATAGCTGCTCCGATTACAGCTTTAGATACCTCTAGTTCTACTTTTGAAGTTCTTAGCACAATACACCAAATTTTTTTGACAAATTTTAGAAAAGAATTTCATTTTTGGAAAGATTAACTTTAAAGGATCGATTTAGAGGGGGCCTTGTGGCCCCCTCTAAATCGATCCTTTGGCTATTTAAATTAAAAATGCCGCGTTGAACGATCAGAAAGGTTCGCAAGCAAACCATATTGAATAACTTTCTGATCGTTCAACGCGGCATTTTTAATTTAAAGTGGAATGGCTTCTCTCCCTCTTTGCGCATCTCCTTTTCTTTGCGGCTTTGCGATAAAAAAATCACACAGTGGTTTTAACATGACCTAGAATGGCCTGTTTGAGGCCGGTGTAGCGCTGTTTGACTTCGTCGTTTTTGATGGCGAGCATGAGAGCTTTTTTTGTACCAACGAGGATGACCAGTTTTTTGCCGCGGGTGACGCCGGTGTAGAGGAGGTTGCGGTGAAGGAGTTTAAAATGGGTGGTGTGGACGGGCATGAGGATGCAGGGGCATTCGCTGCCTTGGAATTTGTGGACTGAGATGGCGTAGGCTAGGACAAGTTCATCGAGGTCAGAAAAGTCATAGACGACTTCGCGGTCGTCGAAGAGGACGATTATTTCCTGCTCTTCCATATCTATGGAAAGGATTTTACCGACATCGCCGTTGAACACCTCTTTCTGGTAGTTGTTGCGGATCTGCATTACTTTATCGTTTTGTTTAAACTTTCTTCCTGCTTTGAAAAGAGAATCTTTTTGAGGATTCAGGATCTCTTGCAAGACTTGATTTAAGTTTTCAGTTCCGACGACGCCGCGTTTCATGGGAGCGAGCACTTGAATGTCGAAGATGGGGTTAAATCCATATTTTCTTGGCACTCTTTCTGCAGTCAGGGCGACGAGCTGCTTAAGGACATCTTCAGGTTCTTGCGCTTCGACGAAATAGAAATCGCTTTCCGGAGTGCTTGAAAGATCGGGAAAGCTGCCTTGGTTGATCTTGTGGGAGTTGGTAATGATTCTCGATCCTTGTGCCTGGCGAAAGATTTCATTGAGCGTTGTGACTGGGATCTGAAGCGATGCAATCATGTCTTGAAGGACGTTGCCGGGCCCGACGCTGGGGAGCTGGTGGATATCGCCTACAAACAGAATACGCGAATGCGATGGAACAGCTTTCAACAGACTGTACATCAACGGTGTATCGATCATGCTCGCTTCATCGACGATGAGTAGGTCGCACTCCAACGGATTGTCCCGCTTCCTTTTAAATCCCCCGGCTTTGAAATCAACCTCGAGCAGGGCGTGGATCGTCGAGGACTTTTTCCCGGTGATTTCTGCCATGCGTTTGGCCGCTCTTCCTGTTGGAGCGGCAAGCAGGATCTTATCGGTTAGTTGTTCAGCAATCGTCAGGATGGCTTTGGTGATCGTGCTTTTGCCTGTACCAGGGCCTCCTGTAATGATATGGATCTTTCCTGTGAAGCTTTCGGCAACTGCTTTCGATTGATTGACTGCTAATTGGATTTTGAGTTTGTCCTGTACCCAAGTCAATGCGCGTTCGACATCGATCGCTCTGAGCATGCCATGAGACGTCCGAATGCGTTCAAGCTCTTTTGCAATGCCCACTTCTGAAAAAAAATGGTTTCTTAACCATATGCATGGCCTCATTTCACCCTCAAGCAGCAATGTGTGCTTGAAAATGCGCTCCTCATTTTCTAAGCTGTCGATTCTATCGGGAAGCAGTTCGGCAGGAAGTTCCAGTATCTCTCGAGCAATGGGTAAAAACTTGTCTAAGGGGTAGCAGACATGGCCATCGTCAGACAATGAATTGAGTACAAATTCTATGCCTGCATCGATTCGGAGGGGCGATTGCTTATCGATGCCGAGTTTTTCAGCGATTGCATCCGCGATTTTGAAGCCGATTCCGAACACCTCTCGTGCTAGCTTGTACGGGTTTTCTTTGACAACTTCGACACTCTTTTCGCGGTAAATTTTAAAGATCTTCTGGGCGTAGGCGGGGCTGACGCCATGGCCTTGCAGAAATACCATCACATCGCGGATGGTGCGCTGGTCTGCCCAGCAGTTCAAAATCAATTCGGCGCGTTTTTTTCCTAGTCCTTTGATGGACAGCAGCCTTTCGGGGTTTCGGTCAATCACGTCGAGAGTTTCTAAACCGAACGCGTCGACGATCTTTGCGGCATAGACAGGGCCAATCCCTTTAATTAGCCCCGATCCCAAATATTTTTTGATACCGATAATATCGCTTGGCGCCTCAATCCGGTTCGATTTGACTTCAAATTGTCTGCCATGTGAGGGATGGATGATCCAGTGCCCCAGGCAAAAAATTGTTTCGCCCGGTGCAATGGCAGGAAAATGGCCAACAGCCGTGACCAAATCTTTTAAACCCTTACATTTCAACTGAAGAACAGCGTAACCATTTTCTTCATTTTGAAAGGTAATTCTTTCGATGTATCCTGAAACTTGTTCCATTTCCAATTTTGCTGCTATAATCAGATACAGTATCGCAAATTTTTCTTAAGGAGGAAATGGTGATTTATTCTTATCTGTTACTTTTGACGACTTTGTTAGCGTATGTCCCTCAAAAAGAAGTAATTGAAGCTGATTGCACCGAAGAGCGTCCATGTCATGGAGAAAATCGCCAGATGTGGTCCGACGAGGAAGATGAGCTTTATCATGAACGCACAGACAGCCCCTGGCCTGGGAAGAGAGTGGACCCTTTGATTGAAGAGCTCCAGCATCCATGGTAATTTTTACAAAAGAAAGCCTCGACACCCTGAAAAACAAAATCGATCTGGTGGAGGCGCTTTCTCCCTATGTAGAGTTTAAACGGGCAGGCGCAAGTTTTAAAGCGCTTTGCCCTTTCCACGACGAAAGATCGCCCTCATTCATGATTCAGAAAGGGGACACACATTACCACTGTTTTGGTTGCGGGGCACATGGCGATGCGATCGCGTTTCTCATGGATTACCAAAAATTGAGTTTTCGCGAATCCGTAGAACTTTTGGCGGAAAAATTTCAGGTGCATCTGGAGAGGTCGGAGTCTGAAGAGGAAAAGGGTCCTTCGAAGCGGGCGATGCGTGAAGCGCTTGATTTTGCCTCGAAAATTTTCCATACTTTGCTTCTTAATACTGCTGAAGGGCATCAGGCGCTTCGTTATCTGATGAACCGCGGCATCTCCCTCGATTTTGTGC
>JBKEAL010000256.1:0-1721 GCA_047972195.1 Parachlamydiaceae bacterium | reverse complement strand
AAAAATTATTATGTTGCATTTTATGGCGTTCTTCTTTGCATCTCACCCTTTTTAAAATTTGTTGAATAAAATTGACCAACAAACCTGGTCGTAAATTATGGATGTGTATATGAAAAATATGAACAGTCACCCCTTGAAATTATCAACCCGCTTAACACAAATGGGGCGGAATACTCGCGAACAGCACGGTTTTGTGAACAGCCCAGTGTATCGCGGTTCAACCGTTGTATTTGAAACTGTGGAAGATCTCGAAAACAATCGGGCGGCCTTTGCTTACGGTACGCTTGGCACACCCACTATTAAAAATCTGGAAGATGCCTGGACGGAGCTTGCAGGAGCTGCTGGCACAGTGATGTCACCTTCTGGACTGGGCGCCGTGGCTCTGGCGCTAATGACGACACTCAAGGCAGGAGATCATCTCCTGATGCCGGACTCCGTTTACCGCCCAACGCGAAATTTTTGCGATCTCATCCTGCAAAAATTTGGCGTCACAACCACTTATTACGACCCGATGGTGGGAGAAGGTATCTGCGCACTGATCCGCCCTGAAACCAGCACGCTATTCCTGGAGTCTCCCGGCTCGCAAACCTTTGAGATTCAGGACGTCCCGCTGCTTACCCGCATTGCACGTAGCCGGAATATTAAAACTATCATCGATAACACCTGGGCAACGCCGCTGTTCTTCCAGGCACATCAACACGGCTGCGACATCTCTGTGGAAGCCGGGACCAAATACCTTAGTGGACACTCTGACTTGCTGATGGGGATGGTGAGCGCTAATGCCGAGACCTGGCCTGCGCTACGTGCCACCTATGACAGTATGGCCATGTTACCGGGTGCAGAAGACTGTTTCCTTGCCTTACGTGGTTTGAGAACGTTGCATATTCGCCTGAAAGAAGCGGAAACACGGGCACTGGCAATTGCTCACTGGCTTGCAGAACAACCTGAAGTCAAAACGGTACTCCACCCCGCAATGCCGGATTGTCCTGGGCATGAAATATGGAAGCGAGACTTCACGGGATCGTCAGGACTGTTCTCTGTGGTGCTTGATCCCGTATTCAGCAAACAGGCGGTAACACGCATGCTGAATGACATGCAGCTGTTCGGAATGGGGTATTCCTGGGGCGGTTTTGAAAGCCTGATTATTCCTTTCGACTGCCGGGAATATCGAACTGCGACAACCTGGAACAAGAAGGGAGAAACCCTCCGGCTCCAGATTGCCCTGGAAGATCCGGATGACCTGATCACCGATCTGCGTCAGGGGCTTGATCGGCTGCATTCATTGACGTAATCGGGTTTTGCTGCTCGCAAACCTGCAAAATTTGCTCTTTCATCCATAAATGTCCAGGTGAGTTACTGAGCTGTGGGCTGTAATAAGCCTTCAGAATATACTGGGGTGTCGGGAATGGAGGAGCAAACACCACAAGATTTTTCATATCAAAAACAGATGAGATGCCCCGCTTGGGAAGCGTGATGACCAGATCAGTATTTGAAACAATGAGCGGGGCAATCATCAGACTTGGCAATTCAACAACAATTCGGCGGCGTACCTGCTGACTTTCCAGATAACGGTCGATAGCACCCCGGGATTCCAGCCATGGGCGTACCACCACGTGTCCGGCGCTAAGATAGCGCTCATGGGTAAGGGAATCATGAATTTCAGGATGACCACGTCGCACAGCAACCACGTAATCATCAGTAAAGCAGGTAATGGACTCTAT